>JAMPYA010000131.1 GCA_023700885.1 Flavobacteriaceae bacterium | reverse complement strand
TTGCTTGTCAAACTGAAAATGATGTACCTATTGGGTATTGTAGAGATTGGATTACGGAAACCGTAAACGGGACTTATCCAAATCTTGCATTAGAACTGAGATCTGAACGTTGTAATCATTGTTCAAATTCACCTTGCGTACGCTGTTGTCCAACAGGTGCAAGTCATTATAGTGAAGGTGGAGCAGTAATTGTAACTCATAATGAATGTATTGGTTGCGGAGCTTGTATTGAATCTTGCCCATACGATGCACGTTACCAACATCCGAAAGGATATATAGATAAATGTACTTTTTGCCATCATAGAGTAAGTAATGGACTTTTGCCGGCTTGTGTATCGGTGTGCCCTACAAAATGTATGTATTTTGGCGATCTTGATAATAGTCATAGTGAAGTAAGTCAATTGTTAAGAAATCGTAATTACAAAACATTGGCACCCGAAGCCGGTACAAAACCTCAAGTTTACTATTTAATTTAATTGTAAAAATTATGAATGAAGAACTTTTTATAAGTGGAAGAAATTTACCAAACATAGATCCAGTATTGCATGTTTGGCATTGGCCAATTTCTGTAGATATCTTTTTTGGTGGATTAGCAGCTGGATTACTATTCTTTGCAGCCTTATTTTATCTTTTAGGCAAAGAAAAAGAAATGCCTTCAGTAATTAAAATCGCTCCAATATTCGCACCAGTTGGTATTTCAATTGCATTAATGTGTTTGTTTTATGATTTAACTCACAAATTATATTTTTGGCAATTATACTTAACATTTCGTTTAGAATCGCCCATGTCATTTGGTTCTTGGGTATTATTATTTATAACTCCATTATCATTTCTATGGGTTTTTAGTTATTTACGCGAAATTTTTCCAAAACTCAATTACAAAATTGAGCTATTAATTACAATTGAAAAATTTGCCATAGCAAATAGACGTATTATGGCCATATTATTATTACCATTATCTATTTCTTTAGGAATTTATACAGGTTTATTGTTATCAGCATTTAATGCAAGACCGTTATGGAATAATGCCATCTTAGGTCCATTATTCTTAACATCAGGATTGACAACAGCGGCTGCGATTATCATTTATTTTGCTAAAAATTCAGCTGAAAGAATGTTATTCAATAAAATAATTTTAGGGTTAATTGTTGTACAACTGTTCCTAATTTCACATATGTTATTAGGATATTACGCAGGAACTAAAATACAATTAGAAGCCGTTCAATTAATTATGGGAGGCAGTTTCACCTTTGCATTTATTGGAGTTGTAATAATACTTGGTTTATTAATTCCTTTAATCCTAGAATTATTTACTTTCCAAGGATATAAAATTCCGGTAATTATTCCTGTAATATTAATCTTATTAGGCGGCATTGTATTCAGATTTGTAATGGTTGATGGCGGACAAATATCGCGTTATTTATATTAATTCATAAAATGTAAAACATGAAAAATAAAAATCTATTTTTATTCCTCTTATTATTAATTGTAAGCGCAATCGTTTTTATAATGCCTTTACTTATTAAGGGAGATTCGTTAACACCAAAATCTCAATTAGCAGCAATAATAAGTTCAGAACGATTTATTAATGCCGATGAACTTGCCGATAAATTAATTAATAAAGATCCATCAATTGTTTTAGTCGATTTAAGAACCAATGCAGAATTTGAGCAATATCATATTCCAACAGCTATAAACATTCCTTTTGATTCTCTTTTAGATGATGAAAATAAAGCGTTTCTAAACCAAGATAAAGTATCTATTGTATTGTATTCAAACGATTATTTAATAGCAGATCAAGCCTGGTTTTTATGTAACAGCCTAAAATATAAAAACTTAATAGTTTTAAAAGATGGCTTAAAAGGATTCTATAATACCATTTTAAATCCAGTTTTACCTGAAGAAAAAATGGATCAAGTAGATTTTGAACGCTATAATTTTAGAAAAGCTGCAGGTATTTATTTTGGAGTTCCTTATAATACAGCTCCTGAAAAAGCAGTTATCAAAACTGTTGAAAAACCTACCTTAAAAAAGGTTGTACCTGTTAAGAAAGTAAAAGTTGAAGTTGAAGAGGGAGGATGCTAATCATTTAATTAAAAAAAGAACATTATGAAAGAAATAAATATTTCTAAACTCATCACTAGTATTTTGGTGCTTGCCATTGTTATTGTTGGAGTTTTTGGTTTACTAAAAATAGATTTTTCATCAGAAAATTATAAAAAGTTACCAGCAGATATTCATAGCCAACTATTAAAAAAAGAATATTTAGTAAATGTTGAAGAACTTAACATAAACGATTCAATAACAGCCTATATATTTGTTGATTTACGCTCAAAATTTGATTTTGAAAAAGAACACTTTAACAATGCAATAAATATTTTTGCGCCTACAATATTAGAAAAAGAACATCTAAGTTTATTTAAAAAAATAGAAAAGGATGGCAAAACTATTATTCTTTACAGTACTTCACCACAAAAAACTATAAGTACTTGGTATGTTTTAACAAAACTAGGAATAGAAAATTTAAAAATTCTCAATGCTAATATAACTTTTGAAAATAATTCATTTATGGTAACAACTGTTGAAAATGAAGCACTTCCTATTTCTATTGCTGATTTTATTAAAAAAAGTAGTGAAGTAAAAGTTGAACCAAAAGAAATTATAATTCCTAAACTAAATCCTAAAAAAGTAATCACAGTTAAAAAAGAAAAAATTGAAATAGAAGAAGGAGGTTGTTAAACAAATGTTAGTATGTTTTTTGATTTATTAATTAAGAAAGCCCTGTTTTTTAGGGCTTTTTTTATAAAAATAATTTCATTAAAAAAAATCGTATCCACATGCGTTTGTAACATTTGTTACTTTCTGACTATCAATAAGTTATGGTAACTAAAGTTACATAAAACTCATTAAAATATGATAATTATCATAAAAATATAGGAATTCGCGTCATAATTTTAATGTATTAAAAATAAGAACTTCTTCTTATTAATTATGTAAAAAACAAATTAAAAATCATGAGAAAATTATCAAATTTATTATTCGCATTTCTTTTAACTGCGGTTTCTATCAGTAGTTATCAACTGAGTGCGCAAAGTACCGATGAGTTTAAAATTTTGGTTGATTATTTAGAAGCTAACGGAAATTACATAAATACCGAAGCTCCATCAATGATTATGGCAACCGAAATTAATGAAAACTTAAAAAATAAAAAATATTTAGTTATTGATATTAGAAAAGATACTGATTTTGACAAAGGTCATATCAAGGGTGCCATAAATCTAAAATCAGAAGAATTAATCAAGTATTTTGACAAAAAAATCAAACCAGAAAATTTTGAAAAAATTTCAATAGTTTGCTATTCTGGACAATCAGCGGCCTATTATACAGCTGTAATGAGATTATTAGGCTACAATAATGTATATACCCTAAAATGGGGAATGAGTTCATGGGGAAAAAGTTTTGCGCAAAATATTTGGACTAAAAATACTGCAAGTACCTATGTTGATAAGTTAGAAACTAAACCAAACCCAATGTCGGAGAAAAGTGCTACGCCAGTACTCACAACCGGAAAAACCGATGCTAAAGAAATTCTTAAAGCAAGAGCCGATATGGCTATTGCCACTGTTTACAGAGATTTTATTACCAAACCTGAAGATGTTTTTGCAAATCCGACAAACTATTACATCGTAAGTTATTGGAATGAAGAAAAATACAACAACGGTCACATCCCGGGTTCAGTTCGTTACGAGCCGAAAAAAGCTTTCAATTTTGTTAACGATTTAACTAGATTACCTAAAGACAAAAGAATTATTGTTTATAGTGATTCTGGTCATACTTCAGCATTTATTACAGCTTTTTTACATATGTTAGGTTACAATGTTGGACACTTAGCTTATGGCGCCAACGGCTATATGAACAATATTTTAGTTAAAAAAGGAGAAGGTTGGAACGCATTTTCACCTTCAGAAATTAATGAATTTCCGGTAGCAACTAAAGAGCTGACAGCTCCTGGTTGCGACTAACCATAAACCTTTAAAAATAAAGGAAATAACCAATCTTAAAAACAATTAAATTAATTTAAAATTAAAAAAATGAAAAATTTATCACTATTTTTTATCGGACTTTTTATGATTCCGATGCTTATTTTAACTTCATGTGACAGAGGTGAAGATATTCCTGTCAATACAACACCTAAGTTTAACATTTTAAAAGATTATGTTGTTGCAAACAATTTGGATTTAGACAAAATTTTAACTTCTACAGATGGAATATCTTTTGTAGTTGATGCTCCAGCAACTTCAGCAGATGTAACTACATTTTTAAATACTTATTACATTATAGATGTGAGATCTGCTGCTGATTTTGCAACAGGTAGAGTGGCTGGTGCTAAAAATGTAGCCTTTGCCAATATATTAACCGAAGCAACAGCTGCTAAAGCTGCAGGAAATACGAAAGATATTTTAGTAATTTGCTATACCGGTCAAACTGCTACTTATGCAACTGCTTTATTGCGTTTATACGGATTTAAAAACACCAGAGCCTTAAAATGGGGTATGTCTGGTTGGAATCCAACTTTTGATAAATATACTGCCGGTACTGGAAATATTGTTTCTGGAAATGCCAACTGGTCTAATGTTGCAACACCTCCAACACCTCCTTCATATGATGTTCCAACCATTACTAGTTCAGCTACAGACGGATTAGCCATTTTAAAACAAAGAGTTGAAGCTGTTGTTGCTGAAGGACCTAAAACAATAACAGCAGCGGCTGTTTTAGCTTCTCCTTCTACTTATTATTTAAATAATTTTAAAAGTGCAACTGATTATGCAGGTTATGGTCACTTTACCACTTCTTATAGAATCCAACCTTTAACCTTGGCTTTAAACAATCATTTAAATATCAATCCATCTTCAACTGCTCAAGTTGTTACTTATTGCTATACAGGTCAAACATCTGCAGTTGTTACAGCATTTTTAAGAGTTATGGGATATAATGCAATTTCAATGAATTTCGGTATGAATGGTTTATGGAACGAGAATCCTTTCTGGCCAGCACCTCCTGCAGGAAATAAATGGGCTGCCTCTAGAATTAAATCGTATCCAACAGTAACCAATTAATAATTTTCATAGACAGAAGTGCGCTAATTTTTATGACTTCTTTCTATAAAATAAAATATCTACTTATGAAAAATAAATTAATGTTATTTTGGGCATTTCTATTCATTATCCAAACAAACGAACTGTCTGCACAAGGATGCGATGAAGGTGATGATAAGACCAAAGATGAAAAAACAGAAATAAAAGCGGATGAATCAAAAATTAAAGTTTTTGGATTTTTACAAGCACAATATGATTATGATGTGTTTAGTGACGCTAATACCTTCAAATTTAAAAGAGCAAGAGTTGGGGTTACAGGAGCTGTAGCAAAAGACTTTACTTATTACGTAGTGTTGGAAACTGCTCCGTTGCTAAGCTCTAATGGAAGTGTTTATTTATTAGATGCTTTTATTACTTATCATAAAAATGATTGGGCTAAGTTTTCTTTAGGACAATTTAAACAACCATTCGGATTAGAAGTAAATACTGCCTGTAACGGTTTAACAACCATCGAAAGATCAATGATTTCTGACCAATTAGTAGCACCTCAACGCGATTTAGGTTTGATGTGGCTAGGTGGTAATAAAGACACTAAATTGCGCTATGCCATTGCTTTGCAAAATGGAAGCGGAATTACTACTGTTGATAATAATAAGAAAAAAGACATAAGTGGTAGAGTTTCTTACAAACCGTTTGATTTCTTAACAGTAGGTGGTAGTTACCGATATGGATTCCCAACTAACAATAATGACGACAGAACATCTTATGGTGCAGATGCTGAAGCTAAATACAAAAACTTCAAATTAGTAGGTGAATATATTTACGATGAAGGTTCATATAACGCAGCATCTAGTGGCGGTTGTGGTGGAGCCGTTGCTACTTTAGGACCAAAAAGGCAAGGAGCATATGTAACTGCATCTTATTTGACTAAATGGAACATAGAACCCGTTTATAAATATGAATATTTTGACACTTGTTTAGATTATTCTATGAATATGAACGAAATTGTAACTATCGGATTAAATTATTATATCAATAGCGCTACACGTTTGCAAGTTAATTACCAATATAAAGTTGAATCATACGAAATAGATAACGATGCTTTATTAGTTCAATTACAAGTAAAATTTTAATTGATAGAGAAAATAAAAAACTTTTGATGAAAAGGAGGAAGTTTTATCAATAGTTGATTTCAACTATCAAAAGAAATGCTACGCATGGCGTAGCATTTCTCATTATAAATTACTTTAATTTAGGACTATCCTACAAAGTGTGTAAGTTAAAAAATATCGGGGTTTGCAAACCTCGATATTTTTTTGTTTAATTTTAAATTTTATACACTTATGAAAAAAGACGAATTATTAACCGATGAATTTTTAAAACAGTTCAAAACAGGAGAAGA
>JAMPYA010000130.1 GCA_023700885.1 Flavobacteriaceae bacterium | reverse complement strand
TGATTAAATGATTAAATGATTAAATGATTAAATGATTAAATGATTAAATGATTAAATGATTAAATGATTAAATGATTAAATGATTAAATGATTAAATGATTAAATGATTAAATGATTAAATGATTAAACCATTAAACCATTAAACCATTAAACCATTAAACTTGAAACATTAAACAAAAAAACTTTAAAGACGTTTTTTCTTAAGTTCAAAAGATTCACCTAAATACACTCTGCGTACAACTTCATCTGCAGCTAATTCTTCTGGAGTCCCTTCTTTTAATATATTACCTTCAAACATTAAATAAGTTCTGTCAGTAATAGCAAGCGTTTCTTGTACATTATGGTCAGTAATTAAAATACCGATATTTCTATCTTTAAGATGTGCTACAATTCGCTGAATATCTTCTACAGCAATTGGATCAACTCCTGCAAAAGGTTCATCTAACAATATAAATTTAGGATCAGAAGCCAGTGCCCGTGCAATTTCTGTTCTTCTTCTTTCGCCACCCGATAATAAATCACCGCGATTTTTACGAACATGACCCAATCCAAATTCTTCAATAAGTGATTCTAATTTTTCTTTTTGCTCTTTTTCTGACGGATAATTAAATTGCAATACAGAAAGTATGTTTTCTTCAACTGTCATTTTTCTAAAGACAGAAGCTTCCTGAGCTAAATAACCTACACCTTTTTGAGCTCTTTTGTACATTGGATCTGTAGTAATTTCTTCATCATCCAAATAGATATGACCATCATTAGGTTGAATCATACCTACAATCATATAAAATGAAGTGGTTTTACCAGCGCCATTTGGACCAAGTAATCCTACAATTTCTCCTTGTTCAACTTGTAGAGAAATCCCCTTTACTACCAAACGACTACCATATTTTTTCTGAATATTTTCAGCGCGTAAAATCATCTTATAAATTTTATTAAATATTATTTTCTAGAGCTTCCCAAAATTCATAAGCTCTTCGTAAATGAGGCACTACAATGGTTCCGCCTACTAATGTAGCTATCGACATCGTTTCCATCATTTCTTCTTTAGTAACACCTAATTTGAAACAAGTTTCTAAATGGTATTTGATACAATCATCACAACGTAAAACAGCAGAAGCCACAAGACCAAGTAACTCTTTGGTTTTAACATCTAAATGTCCTTTTTGATAGGCATTGGTATCAATATTAAAAATTCTTTTGATAACTAGATTGTCATTGGATAAAATTTTATCGTTCATTTTTTGACGATAGTCATTGAATTCTTCTACTTGATTATTCATTGGTCAATTCTTTTTTAATTTTATTTTTATATACAATAACAGCAATTAGAATACTTAATTCATACAACAATAATATGGGAATGGATACAATAATTTGGCTCACTACATCAGGTGGTGTTATTACTGCTGCTATTATTAAAACTAAAACAAGAGCGTGTTTTCTATAAGTTCTTAAAAATGTTGGTGTAACAATACCTAATCTTGTTAAAAAATAGATGATAATTGGTAGCTCAAAAATAACTCCAGAGACTAAAACTGATGTTCGAAGCAAACTCATATAAGAGTCAATATCTATATTACTAAGAACTTGCTCAGATACCCGATAGGCTCCTAAAAAGTTTATAGATAATGGTGTAATAATGTAATATCCAAAAAGAACTCCTACAAAAAATAAAAAGGAAGAAATTATAACAAAACTAGCGGCATATTTTTTTTCAGTTTCATATAATGCCGGACTAATAAATAACCATAGTTGATAAAGTATATAAGGAAATGCGATAATCACTCCTGCTATAATTGATGTCCACATATGAGCATTAAATTGTCCGCCCATAGTTCTGCTTTGTATTACAAACGGAATTTCATCAATACATAATCCCTCCGTACCAAAATATCTCGATATATAACAAAAGGTTCTATAGGTAATAAAATTAGGGTCTTTAGGTCCAAAAATGATAACGTCAAAAATAAAATCTTTAAAGAAAAAAGCTGCAATAGCTACGGTAAAAACTGCTACTGCAATCTTAAATAAGCGTCTTCTCAATTCGTTGAGATGACCTAAAAATGACATTTCTTTGTTGCTATTATCCATTAAAAAATACCTTCTTTTATGATATCATGTAAATGTACAACACCTACATAGATTTCATTTTGTGTTACTAAAATTTGGGAAATATTAAATGTTTCCATAGTGTCTAAAGCCTCTATCGCCATAGCATCTATATCAATTGTTTTAGGATTGGCACTCATAATGTCTTGAGCAGTTAATGATCTAAAATCATCACTGTTTTTTAACATTCTTCGAATATCACCATCCGTAACTATTCCAATAATTTTATTATTTTCAAGGACAGCAGTTGCTCCCAAACGTTTTTCACTTATTTCAACAATTACATCTTTAATATTTGTTGATGAGAAAACTTGTGGTACCTGATTTTTAGCGACTAAATCATTGACTCTTAAATATAATTTCTTTCCCAAAGCACCACCTGGGTGGTATTTGGCAAAATCAGTACTCGAAAACCCGTTGAGTTCTTGCAAACAAACGGCTAATGCATCACCTAAAACTAATTGAGCAGTGGTAGAGCTGGTTGGTGCTAAATTATTGGGACAGGCTTCTTTCTCTACAAATGAATTCAGGGTAAAATCTGCATTTTTACCTAAATAAGAATCGATATTACCGGTGATGGCGATGATTTTATTGCCATAATTTTTAATTAGTGGAATTAAAACTTTGATTTCTGGTGTATTTCCACTTTTAGATAAACAGATAACCACATCATCCTTTTGAATATTTCCTAAATCACCATGAATAGCATCGGCTGCATGCATAAATACGGCTGGTGTACCGGTCGAATTGAATGTAGCAACAATTTTTGTAGCGATATTAGCACTTTTTCCAATGCCAGTTACAATTACTCGACCGTTAGAATCATTGATAAATTCTACCGCTTTTTGAAAGGTTTCATCAATAAAATGAACTAAATTGCCAATTGCATCGCTTTCGAGTTGAATGGTTTGCTTTGCAATACTGATAATATTATCTTTGTTTCCCAAAATTATAGTGTTAAGAAAAATATTTTTTATAAATTTAGTACAAAAGTATCCAATTTAGATTAATTATAGCAATGGACAAAAAAGAAATTGATTTAAGAAAGGAATTGAAAAAATATTTCGGGTTTGATCAATTTAAAGGATTACAGGAAGAAGTAGTTACAAGTATAATCGAAAACAAAAACACTTTTGTGATTATGCCAACCGGTGGTGGAAAATCATTGTGTTATCAATTACCGGCATTGATCAAAGATGGTACTGCCATAGTTATTTCCCCCTTAATAGCTTTAATGAAGAATCAAGTAGATGCTCTTAGAGGAATTTCTACGCATAAAGGTATAGCACACGTTCTTAATTCATCTTTAACTAAATCTGAGGTAAATCAGGTTAAGAAAGATATTGAAAGCGGTATTACCAAATTATTATATGTTGCTCCGGAATCGCTGATTAAAGAAGATTATGTAGATTTTTTACAAGATCAAAAGATTTCTTTTGTGGCAATTGATGAAGCGCATTGTATATCAGAATGGGGGCATGATTTTAGACCAGAATATCGCAATTTAAAACATATTATCGCTAAAATACGCAATGTTCCTATTATTGCTCTTACTGCAACGGCTACCGAAAAAGTACAGGAAGATATCTTAAAAAATTTAGGAATTACAGAAGCTAATACCTTTAAAGCATCGTTTAACAGACCAAATCTTTTTTATGATGTACGTCCGAAAACCGATAATGTAAATAGTGATATCATCCGATTTGTTAAACAATATCAAGGAAAATCCGGTATTATTTATTGTTTAAGTCGCAAGAAAGTAGAAGAAATTGCCCAAGTATTACAAGTAAATGGTATTAAAGCAGTTCCTTATCATGCCGGCTTAGATCCTAAAACACGCTCTAAACATCAAGATATGTTTTTGATGGAAGATGTTGATGTGGTTGTAGCTACTATTGCTTTTGGTATGGGAATTGACAAACCAGATGTGAGATTTGTAATTCATCACGATATTCCAAAAAGTTTAGAAAGTTATTATCAAGAAACCGGTAGAGCCGGTAGAGATGGTGGTGAAGGCTATTGTTTGGCTTATTATTCTTATAAGGATGTTGAAAAATTAGAAAAATTTACATCAGGAAAACCTATTGCTGAGCAAGAAATTGGCTTAGCACTATTGCAAGAAGTAATTGGCTATGCAGAAACTTCAATTAGCAGAAGAAAATATCTATTACATTATTTTGGAGAAGAATTTGACGAGGTTAATGGTTTAGGTGCTGATATGGATGATAATGTTCAGAATCCGAAACATAAAACAGAAGCCAAAAATGATGTTAAATTATTACTGGAAACGGTAAGAGATACCAATCAAAAATACAAACTCAAAGAGA
The DNA here is from genome assembly GCA_023700885.1 of Flavobacteriaceae bacterium. Taxonomy (GTDB): domain Bacteria; phylum Bacteroidota; class Bacteroidia; order Flavobacteriales; family Flavobacteriaceae; genus JAGXRT01. The sequence goes on along the minus strand of JAMPYA010000130.1, from coordinate 2,080 downwards.
TTGTAAATACATTAATTGGTAAAACAAATGCTATGTTAAAATCGCATAGAACAGATACTTTGCCATTTTTTGGAAAGGGAAAATATAAAGAAGATAAATATTGGACTGCGCTGATTAGACAAGTTTTAGTGGAGAGATTTATTAGAAAAGAAATTGAACAATACGGTGTAATGAAATTGACCGAAAAGGGTGAAGATTTTATTAAAAATCCAACCTCATTTATGATGTCTGAAGATCACTCCTATGAAGTAGGTGAAGAATCCATCATTGTTGGTTCTAAATCTACAGCAGTTATTGATGAGTTGTTAATGAAAATGTTGAAAGATTTACAAAAAAGTGTTGCTAAAAAATTAAATGTACCACCATATGTTATTTTTCAAGAAGTTTCATTAGAAGATATGGCTCTTAAATATCCTATTACTATTGAAGAATTAAAAAGTGTCCATGGAGTAGGAGAAGGTAAAGCAAAAAAATATGGTAAACCTTTTGTCGAATTAATTGCCAAGTATGTTGAAGAACACGATATTTTACGTCCAGATGATTTTATTTTTAAAAGTACAGGTGAAAATTCTAGTATCAAATTGTTTATAATTCAAAATACAGATAGAAAAATTCCATTGCATGATATTGCTAAATCTAAAGGAATTAGTTTTGATGAATTAATTGAAGAATTACAGCAAATAGTATATATGGGTACTAAAGTTAATATTGATTATTGTATTGACGAATTATTAGACGAAGAACAACAAGAAGAGATTTTTGATTATTTTATGGAGTCTAAATCAGATAAAATACAAGATGCTTTAGATGAATTTAAAGGTGATTATGACGAAACAGAATTGCGTTTAATGCGAATCAAATTTATCAGTAAAGTGGCCAATTAATTAGTGGGAAAATAAAATCGCTAGAGTAAATCCGATTACAATACTAATAAATTTCACCATATTAAACTTGTGATCCTTAGAGCTTTCAAAGATAATTGTTGTTGAAATATGTAATAAAACACCAATTACTAAAGCGGTTATTTCTGTTTTGTAATTAAGAATAAATGGGAAATAAGAGCCTGCTATATTTCCCAAAGGAGACATGCAAGCAAATGCTGTTAAAAAAATAATAGCATATTTTTTGGGCATTTTAGAAGCTACAAAAAAGGTTCCTAAAATGATTGATATTGGAACATTATGAACTACAATTCCCAGAAGTAAAGAATGATCGTGCAAGTGCGAAAGTGGTAATCCTTCAATAAAAGCATGTATACTTAAACTGATGAATAAAACCCACGGAAAATAAGTTTCATTATGTAAATGTACGTGTCCGTGATCTGCGCCTTTAGAGAAAAAATCAAGCACAATTTGGATGACTAATCCGAAAATGATAAAAATGCCAACATTTAAAGTATTGTTATCCTGAAAGACTTCTGGCAATAAATCAAGTATTATAATAGCCAGTAAATAAGCCCCACTAAATGACAATAATATTTGAGATATTTTTAGTTTTGGTTTTACCAATAGAACTATTAGCATCCCTACAACTACCGAAAGAAATAAAATTAAATTACTCATTATTGTACCACTAAAATTAATCGATCAGAGGTTTTTACATCAAAAGGTTCAAGATTATAATTACCAAAAGTATGTTTTAATTTAAATCCAACTACATTTAGGTAGTTATTTATTTTATTGAAGTCAATACATTTTACTTTTTCATAAAAATGCTGTTTTTGTCCACAGTCATCAATCTCTATATGTTTAATTAGAAAACCATTTTCTAATTTTTTAGTGATATGAAACTTAATTCCATCAATAAATTTTCTTTCCTCAGCTACTAAATTTTCTATTGCTTTTTCAATATTGATAAAATCAATAACAGCAAAACGATTTGGTTTTAATGCATTTTTAAAATTGGTAAGCACTTGTATGTCTTCTTCATCTGATTCAAAATATCCAAAACTGGTGAACAAATTTAATATGGCATCGTATTCTTTTGGAAAAGGATTTCTAATATCATGTACATCAAAAATAAGTTGGTCATTTTCATAATTTTTTGCAAAATCGATGCTGTTGACAGATAAATCTAAACC
>JAMPYA010000129.1 GCA_023700885.1 Flavobacteriaceae bacterium | reverse complement strand
TTTAAATGAGTTTATTTCATCTTATAATGGACCTATTTATGGAACTTTTATAGAAGGAAAAAATATTTACAACATAGAACTTCCAAAAAAAGCTTTAGTTGTAATGGGCAATGAAGCCAACGGAATTAGCCCGGAAATTGAAAAATTAATCACTCAAAAAATTTCGATTCCTGCATTTGGAAGACATCAAGAAACAGAAAGTCTAAATGTGGCTACTGCTACAGCAATAATACTGAGTGAGTTTAGAAGAAGGTAAATTTACTCAAAAGTAAAGTTGATAAAAACACCTCGTGTTCCAAAAAAATCAACAGGTCCAGTCCATTTACTATCAGGATTTTCATCATATTTCAATTCATTATTGATAGCAAAAACGCCTCTAATTGATGGTGAAAATTTGAAATAGTACAGATAAAAATCAATACCAAATCCCATTTCATACATAAAATTATGTTTTTTCAGTCGAAATTCTCCGCTAGAATTATCATCAGGATTATCCTGATTGCTAGAAAAATTGTAATCATAAGAAATTCCGCCTAAAATATAGGGTCTGATATTATTATATCTATTGGTGCTGAATTTTAAAACTAATGGCACGTGTAAATAAGTTCCTCCAGCCTCACGTATACTGTCTTGTTTTCCTGGCAAACTATTGAAATAAAGTATTTTAGTATTAGTTGAAAGTCCAGGTTCAAGTCTTAAATTTATATTATTGTGTAAACGTAAATCTCCAATTAACCCAACATTAAAACCAGTTGCTTCTTCTACAGTAATGTTTTTATCAGCTTCTAAATAGGAGATTTTATATCCTTTATTATTGATTCCTAAATAATATCCCCAATGAACTGTTTGTAAATCAAAATTAGGAAGATATTCAATAACTTCTCTTTGTGCAAAAAGGACAGAAGTATTTCCGAGGATGAAACAAATAAATACGATACTTCGTAATATTTTCATTTTATTTTTTGGCTGTGTAAATTGAAGCTATTCCAAATGTTAACGCTTTGTTAGAGACATTATTATAATTTAAATTTCTTAAAATAGTATTAAAATCATCGCCAAATGGAAAAGCAGCAACGCTTTCAGGCAAATAAGTATAGGCCGAATTGTCTTTTGAAATTACTTTCCCTATAAGTGGTAAAATATATTTTGAATAAAATCCGAAGAGTTGTTTCATCGGAAATTTTGCGGGTTGTGAAAATTCTAAAACTACAAAAGTTCCTCCAGGTTTCAATACTCTATGTATTTCTGTAAGTCCCTTTTTAAGGTTTTCAAAATTACGAACTCCAAAAGAAACGGTTATTACATCAAAATAATTATCTTCAAAAGGTAAATTTTCAGAATCACCTTGAACCATTTCTATTAGTTGAGAAAGATTTTTTTCAGCAACTTTTTTACGTCCTACTTCTAACATACCGTTGGATAAGTCTAACCCAATAATTTTTTTAGGTTTCGCTTTTGAAAGTAAAATTGCTAAATCACCCGTTCCGGTAGCGATATCTAAAATTAACTCTGGTTTTGTTTTTTCAACAATTTTTAATACTTTTTTTCTCCACTGAATATCAATTCCTAAGGATAAAAAATGATTTAAAAAATCGTAGTTTCCAGAAATGTTATCAAACATTTGAGCTACTTGCTCTTTTTTTCCTGAATCGGAATTTTTATACGGCTTTACTTTTTCAGACATAAAATAAGATTATCCGTTAATAGCTTTTACTGTTTCAATTTTATTTGGAATCATTTGTTTTAACATTTGTTCAATTCCATTTTTTAAAGTAACCGTAGATGATGGACAACCATTACATGCTCCTTGTAAAATTACACTTACTACTTTTGATTCATTATCATAGGAATGAAATAGAATATTTCCACCATCAGAAGCCACAGCAGGTTTAACATATTTATCTAAAATAGCTACAATTTGCTTGCTTGTTTCATCTAATGCTTCAAAATCATAAACGTCAGAAGAAGTTGTATTACTGTAATTTTCTTTTAGAATTTCTTTACCACTTTCAATAAATGATTTGATATATGCTCTTAATTCAGTTTGTATCTCATCCCACTCTTTTGTGCTACTTTTAGTAACAGACACGTAGTTTTCTGAAATAAACACTTCATTTACAAAATCAAAACTAAATAATTCTTGAGCTAATAATGAAGGTTCTGCCTCAACTTTAGAAAGAAAAGTTGCATCATTTACTGCTAATAAACGGTTGGTAGCAAATTTCATCGTATTCGGATTAGGGGTGCTTTCCATATAAATTTCTAGTACATTGTTTTGATACATAACTTGTTGTTCACTCGTTTTAAGATCATCAGCAATAAAGTCTTGAATAAAATCTTTAACATCATCTTGAACAAGTTCCCAGTTCAAATTATCGATACCCTCAATTGCAATAAAATTAGCTGAAATCTGAATTTTTTTTACAAATGGAAACTCGAATAATTTTTGAGTTAAAGGTGAGCTAGATGCTTCATCTACTGAATTAAATTCATGCGAACCGCGCGTTAAAACAGCATTAGAAACAAACTTGATTATAGTTGGTATGTTGGTTTTTTCGATTGTAAAATTGATAGCACTCATTTGGTTTTATTTTTTATGCAAAAGTAATAAAAAACGTCCCTTTAAAGGACGTTTTTATATTTTATTAAAATATTTAAAGCCTGATGGTTAATGTTGCTGTGACTTTAGCGTTTTCTGTTGCTAAATTAGCAGCATCTATTTGATTGTATTGAGGGTAAAAATCATAATATTTTGTTTGATCCGTTTTGCTGTAGGAAACATCAAATTTAAATGCACCAAAATTATAACCTGCACCTAAAGAAAACCCTTCTATATTTTCATCATTTGTAGCGCCTTCAAATGGACTTTTTTCATTATGTAAACCTGCTCTTAAGCTCAAGTTATCAAAACGCCATTCAGCACCTAAGTTTAAACGACCTACACTTTTTAAATTATCTTTAAAATATTGATTTTCTGAACTAAAATCATCGCTACTTAAGCGAATTCCGCTATAATTTTTATAAACATAATCTAAACTGATTAAGCCTTGTTTGTTAAAAATATAAGCAAAACTACCAGTAACAGTACTTGGAGTTCTTAATTTGTAATCAAAACGATTAACACCCGAATACGTGGTGTAAACTTGTGAAGTGTTGCTGTATTTTAATTCTAAATCTTCTTCAACAAATTCTTCTGCTAATTCATACCAAACAGGAGATTGGTATGATAGTCCAAATCGAATATTATCCGTTGGTTTTGATATAAAACCAAACCCAAAAGAAACACCATCACCAACAGTAAATAATTCTTGAATGAGTGAAGCGTCTATGGTATTTCCAGCTCCGTCGTTGTTGTATTCTTCTAAAACTGCTTTTTGATAAAAATCTAAATTATAAGAGTTAATAGAAAACCCAACATACAAATCATCGCTGTATTGAGAGGCAATAGAAAAGGTAAATTTATCATTTGTTCCTTCTGTAAAGTTGCCAAAAACTTGTTCATCGACGTTTAGATATTCAATATTAGTATTAACTTGATCAAAAATATAAGTTGCATAATCACTATTTCCTCTTGCAATCCAATTATTTTCAAAATCGGTGGATTTAGAATAATTAAATCCTAAAGCTAAATTTTTCCAATTTCCTTTTGGGTTGTAATTGTTAAAAACGACAACTCCTCCCATCTGAGGTAAATCAAAATAATCATTTTCAGAGAGTTCTCTATTATTATAAAAAGATGAACTTATTGACGTATTTCTATTACTTAACGAGAAATTAAATTCATTTTTTAGAAAAACAGCAGCACCTGCCGGATTAATTGCTATAGCAGATAAATCTCCACCTAAGGCACCAAAAGCGCCACTCATGGCATTATAACGTGCTGTTCCGTTGTATTCATCGCCAGAAAAAAGAATTCCTAAATCATTATATCCAAGAGATTGAGAATATATAATGGTCGAAAAAAGGAGTGTTAAAAGTAATAGTAATTTTTTCATCTGTTTAATTTTTTATAGTTAATAAAAACTCCAATGTTTTGAATCAGAATTAATTTTAATTAATTCTTGTAACGAATTAAATTTTATTAATGATCTCGTCTTCTAGAAACTGAACTTGAATTAGATTCGCCACTGGAACTGCTTTCTACTCTCGCTGGACTCGAATTGTACGATGAACTTTCGCTTCTAATAGTTTCTCTTACTTCACTACGAGAATTATTTTGAACATTTGTATTAGAATTATTATTTGAATTATAAGAATCCCTTTTGTTTGACTGGTCATTCGTCGTCTTTCTAGAATCTACAGTTGAGTTTCTTTGGTTTGAATAATTTTTAGCAGAATCGTAATTTGCTGAATTACTTCTTGAGGTTTTATAAACAATTACATTTCTTCTGTTGTTAGATTCATTATCATTGGTTCTTGTGCCAGCATATGATTGCGAACGAACTTCAATTCTATTTTGATAATATCCATCATAATAGTTATAACTTACATTATCTCTTCTTTTTCCTGATGTTGAATTACTTCTACCTCCAGAATTAGAGTCGGTATTATTAGAAGGTCGTCTATAAGAATCATTATTTTGATTTCCTGATTTTCTGTTGTTTATTTGATTGTTATTAGATTTAGTATTAGTTCTAGATTTATCACTTCTAATTTCATCTGAAGTTCTACGGGTTGAAGTTCCTAATGTAGGTCTTCTACTGCCAGAATATGGTGAAATTATAGTTCTGTCATTTGTTGAACCACTTCTTTGCGTATAACCACTTGTGTTGTAGCTATCTCGTTTTCCGTATGAATCATAATATTTTGTATAATAAATTGGTCTGTAATATTGGTTGTAATAATAGGAACCATAACTCCAATTATAACCAAAATAGAAGCCACTTCCATAATATGGTGAATAATAATAAGGATTATAATGTGAGTAATGATATGGGTTATTGTACGGATTGTAATAAGGTCTGTAATAATAATAATGAGATGGGTAATAGCCGTAGTAAAAATCATCATAATAATAACTATTCCAATAGTTTCGATAATAATAGGGATCAACTACTGTAATTGTTATATTATTAGAATAACCCCAAGGAGCATCCTCATTTTCTGATTTATAATTGTAAGATTCAATATCTGTTAAAACATCCTCTTGTTCCACATTTTCATATGATGCCAGTTTTTTTGCAAAAAAATTATCCTCTTGTTCATAAACGATTTCTTTTTCACTTGCTCTTGTATCTCGTTGTTCTTGATAAACGGTATAATCACGAGAATTATAAATGCCATCCTCTTGAGATACATTGTAGTATGAACCACAAGAATTCAATCCAAATAAACTAAATAGGATAATTATAATTGGAATCGTTTTTGTTAATGTTTGATGAGAAGATTTCATAATCAATACGTTTTTTATTGTTGAACATCACAAAAATAGTTAGTTTTGTCAACTATTAATTGATTTTAAATTTACAATATTTGTGCCAAATACAATCTGATGGGAAATAAATTAACAAAGCGAAGCGAAGATTACTCTAAATGGTATAATGATTTAGTGGTAAATGCTGATTTAGCAGAAAATTCTGGTGTTAGAGGATGTATGGTAATAAAACCATACGGATATGCAATTTGGGAGAAAATGCAAGCCGAATTGGATAGAATGTTTAAGGAAACTGGTCATCAAAATGCTTATTTCCCATTATTTATTCCTAAATCTTATTTCAGTAAAGAAGCTAGTCATGTTGATGGTTTTGCTAAAGAATGTGCTGTTGTAACCCATTATCGACTTAAAAATGCTGAAGATGGTAGCGGAATTATTGTAGATCCAGATGCCAAATTGGAAGAAGAGTTGATTGTTCGTCCAACCTCTGAAACTATTATTTGGGATACCTATCGCAAATGGATTCAATCATATAGAGATTTACCTCTTTTAATAAATCAGTGGGCAAATGTTGTTAGATGGGAAATGCGCACACGTTTATTTTTAAGAACTACCGAATTTTTATGGCAGGAAGGACATACAGCCCATGCAACAAAAGCAGAAGCAATTACAGAAGCTGAATTAATGATGAATATTTATGCAGATTTTGCCGAAAACTTTATGGCCATGCCAATTGTAAAAGGTGTAAAATCGGTAAATGAGCGTTTTGCAGGAGCTTTAGAAACCTATTGTATTGAGGCTTTGATGCAAGATGGTAAAGCTTTACAGGCTGGAACTTCTCATTTTCTAGGTCAAAATTTTGCCAAAGCATTTGATGTTAAATTTACATCAAAGGAAGGAAAACAGGAACATGTTTGGGCAACTTCTTGGGGTGTTTCAACGCGTTTAATAGGTGCTTTAATAATGACTCATTCAGATGATAATGGGCTGGTTTTACCTCCAAATTTAGCTCCTATACAAGTTGTAATTGTGCCTATTCATAAAACTGATGAACAATTAGAGCAGATATCTGAAAAAGCTTCAAACATTATAAATCATTTAAAGTCAAAAGGAATTTCAGTCAAATTTGATCATAGAACTACACA
>JAMPYA010000128.1 GCA_023700885.1 Flavobacteriaceae bacterium | reverse complement strand
CTGTTGGTTATTAATCCTGATTCGTTTTTCTAACAGTTTCACTACTAAAAATAAGTGGGAAGCTTTTACAGAAGTCTTGGGAAGAAAAATAGGTTGGTTGAGTGTCATGTTCAATGCTCCCAAATAAGAATCTATAAAATTTTGCAATTATTTTGTATCAAATATTTTAGGACGTGACATCCAGTATAGATAGTGTATAGATAGTGTATAGATAGTGTATAGATAGTGTATGAAATCACAGCACATAAAACAAGTATTTTCTACCTCTACTTTTAAATTCATATCTGTATCTTTGCAAAGAATTATAATTTTAATTGAAGTAGTAGCATGAAAAGGGTTATAGTAGGTCTTTCTGGTGGAGTAGATAGTAGTGTTGCAGCCTATTTGTTACAACAACAAGGTTATGAAGTAATCGGTCTTTTTATGAAAAATTGGCACGATACTTCGGTAACCATTTCTGATGAATGTCCTTGGTTAGAAGATAGCAATGATGCGATGTTAGTTGCAGAAAAATTGGGTATTCCATTTCAAGTGGTTGATTTAAGCGAACAATACAAAGAAAAGATTGTTGATTATATGTTCCGCGAATATGAATTAGGAAGAACTCCTAATCCAGATGTACTTTGTAACAGAGAAATCAAATTTGATGTATTCCTAAAGATTGCTTTAGAACTGGGTGCAGATTATGTGGCAACGGGTCATTATTGCAGAAAATCAGAAGAAGAAATTAAGGGTAATACAGTGTACAAATTGTTAGCCGGTAAAGACCCTAATAAAGATCAATCATACTTCCTATGTCAGTTATCTCAAGAGCAATTAGCCAAATCATTATTTCCAATAGGAGAATTATTAAAATCTGAAGTACGTGAAATTGCCACTAAATTAGATTTGATTACCGCAGAGAAAAAAGATTCTCAAGGCTTGTGTTTTATTGGTAAAGTGCGCTTGCCCGAGTTTTTACAACAACAACTTAAACCTAAAGAAGGCGTAATTGTTCAGATTCCTACTACTTTTGAAAAATACCATCAACCTTTACCGAAATTTGAAAATAAAGAAGCTGAACTAAACTATAAATCTTCTAAAATTAATTATCAATTAAGTGATGGGAAAATTATGGGTAAACATAATGGTGCTCATTATTTTACAATTGGTCAAAGAAAAGGTTTAAATGTTGGCGGTACTATTGAGCCACTTTTTGTAATTGCAACTGATGTTAAAGAGAATATCATTTATGTAGGTGAAGGTGCCACTCACCCCGGATTATTAAAGGATACATTGAAAGTTTCAAACGATGAAATTCATTGGATTAGAAAAGATTTATTACTCAAAAATGGTGAATCAATGCCCGTAATGGCTAGAATTCGTTATCGTCAAGCTTTGAATAATGCAACAATTTATAAACTAGAAGATGGATTATACGTAGCATTTAAAGAAAAACAGTCTGCTATAACAGAAGGTCAGTTTGTAGCTTGGTATATTGATGATGAACTCATTGGTTCTGGAGTTATTTCTTGATGGTAAAGGGTTTGTAATTATTTTGAATTACGAATAATTTTTCACACTTTTCAAACCAAATTAAAAGCTATCCATAGTGATGCTTATTTTAAAAAATAGGCAAGTTTTGGATTTTTTACCATAGTCTTCTTAGGGTCTTGTCCTCCCGAAACGCAGTGAGGGAACTCTGTAGTCGTTTTCCATTTCACTAAACACTACTTTACACTCATCTTTCCGAATCCTTAGAAATCCACAGAGATGCTTCCTTTCATCAGTATGACAAAAAATTAAGACACTTCAAACCCAATCAAAAATATCCAAAATATATCTTATATTAATGCTATGCAAAATCAAGAAGGATATCATACTTACTATGTTTATATCATCACCAATAAAACAAAAACTGTTTTATATACAGGTGTAACCAATCATTTAAAAACTAGATTACAACAACATCACGAATCAATCATAAAAGAATCCAATACGTTTGCATCAAGATACAATGTGCATCTTTTGCTTCATTATGAAAAATATACTTGGATACAAGAAGCCATTGCAAGAGAAAAAGAAATCAAAGGTTGGAGGCGAGAAAAGAAGTTGAATCTTATAAAAACGGGTAATCCAGCAATGGAATTTTTGAATTATAAGTTCTTATAAAAGAGATGGTTGAGATTCCTCACTGCGTTTCGGAATGACAAGATAAGGTTCGACATTTTAAACAAAAAACCATCAAACATGATTATTTCATTATAAAATAGTATTTTCGTTAATCAGATTTCTGAATAGCGTTCTAATGAAAATAAAAACATTTCTATACCCTAAAATTAGATTCATTGTATTGGCAATGGTATTGTTGTTTTTTGCCTGCGATAAAAATAATACCTTAGAAATTCCGGAACAGAATGAAGATCCTATAGACACCCAAATAGAAATTGCGTGGGTGTTTTTTAAAGACAAACCTTCTAAAGCCACCTATTTGGCCAATCCTTCATTAATGCTTTCTCAACGTTCTATTCAAAGAAGAACAAGACAAAATATCCTTTTAGATGATAATGATGTGCCCATTGAAAAAACATATTATAATGAGGTAAAAAATAGGGCAGGTATTAAAATTATGGCAAAATCAAAGTGGTTAAATGCTTTGCATATAGAGGGAACCAAAACAAATATTAATAAATTAAAACAATTATCATTTGTAGCCAAAATAGAGTTTGCCGATAAATCTTTAAATGCAACAGACAGAGTTGCTCCTGCTAAACGTTTGCACCATCCTGAAAATAAATTCGGATCCATTAGTACAGATTATAGTTACGGAAATGGCTCCAATCAAATTCAAATGTTGGGTGGAGAGGCGTTACATCAACAAAATTTTACTGGCACAGGAATGATTATTGCAGTTATTGATGGTGGATTTCCGGGTGTTGATACCTTTATTGCTTTTAAAAGATTAAGAGATCAAAACAAAATATTAGGTGGTTATAATTATGTAACAAGAAGCAGTAATTTTTATACCGGAATCTCTCACGGAACAGCAGTATTATCAACTATTGCAAGTTATGTAGACAACCAATTTATAGGTACCGCTCCAGATGCTTCTTTTTATTTATTTATTACCGAAGATGGTACTAAAGAAACACCTCTAGAGGAGAGTTTATGGGTAGAAGCCGCAGAAAAAGCTGATAGTTTAGGAGTTGATATCATCAACACATCCTTAGGATATTTTACTTTTGATAATCCGAAATATGATTATTCTTATGCGGATATGAATGGTAGTAAAACCTTTATATCGCGTGGTGCTGAAATTGGATTTTCTAGAGGAATGATTATAGTAAATGCTGCCGGCAATGAAGGTGCAGAACCGTGGAAATATATAATTGCACCAGCTGATGCAAAATCGGTATTAGCTGTAGGAGCTGTTGATGCTGCCAAAATAATTGCTACTTTTAGTTCTTTTGGTCCTACTGCTGACGGAAGAGTTAAACCAGATGTCTTAGCACAAGGATTGAATGCTTTTGTAATTAATGCTGACGGACAAATTGCTCCTTCTAGCGGAACTTCCTTTGCATCGCCTATTATGACAGGAGTAATTGCGTGTTATTGGCAAAAAAATTACACTAAGAAAAATACTGAAATTATTCAAATGATTAAAGAATCTGCACATTTATTTAATAATCCATCACCTCAATATGGTTATGGAATCCCAAAATTTAATTAATGACAAATAAAATTACTGAACTTTTTAAGATTAAATATCCTATTATTCAAGGAGGAATGATATGGGTGAGTGGTTATAAATTAGCTTCTGCTGTTAGCAATGCAGGAGGTTTAGGGTTAATTGGCGCAGGTTCTATGTATCCGGATGTTTTAAGAGCGCATATTCAGAAATGTAAAAAAACTACTGATAAACCTTTTGGTGTCAATGTCCCAATGTTGTATCCCAATGTTGAAGAAATTATGAATATCATTGTTGATGAAGGTGTCAACATTGTATTTACTTCGGCTGGTAACCCTAAAATCTGGACTTCTTATCTAAAAGAAAAAGGAATTACTGTGGTACATGTTGTAAGTAGCTTAAAATTTGCTTTAAAATCCCAAGAAGCTGGTGTAGATGCTGTGGTTGCTGAAGGATTTGAGGCTGGAGGTCATAATGGTAGAGAAGAAACTACTACTTTTACCTTAATTCCGATGGTGAAAGAACAATTAACAATTCCCTTAATTGCTGCAGGTGGCATTGCTACAGGTCGAGGCATGTTGGCTGCCATGGTGCTAGGAGCCGATGGAGTTCAAATAGGAAGCAGATTTGCAGCCAGTGTAGAATCTTCTGCCCATCAAGCTTTTAAAGAAGTAATTGTGAATACCAAAGAAGGGGATACTGTGTTGACTTTAAAAGAGTTGGCTCCGGTTAGATTGATTAAAAATCCTTTTTATCAGCAAATAAATAATTTATATCAACAATGTCCTACAGCTGAACAACTTAAAGAATTATTAGGGAGAGGACGTTCTAAAAGAGGAATGTTTGAAGGTGATTTAGTTGAAGGCGAGTTAGAAATAGGTCAAGTTGCTGGCATCATTCATGAAATAAAACCAGTTAAAGATATTATTACAGAAATTATGGATGAATTTAATGAAGTTAAAAAATCTTTTAGTTAACTTATTTTCCTAAAATTAACTTTGCTGCAATTAATAATAAGATTCCGCCAAATACTTTTTTAAGTGTGTGTTGGTCTATACTTAAAGCAACTTTAGAACCAATAAATCCTCCCACTATAAAAACGGCAGAAACAATTAATGCAAATCGCCAATCAATAGCTCCTGCTTGATGGTAATTATAAACTGCCATAAAAGTTACCGGAGGCAATAAAACAGCCAAACTTAAGCCTTGTGCCTGATGTTGTGTTAAACCTAAAAAAAGCAAAAATAATGGAACCATAATGATTCCGCCACCTACGCCTATTAAACCGCTTAAAAAGCCGGCTAATAAACCGATAACTATTAAAGTAAGTATTAATGATGTTGTCATTTTCATAATTTGTTAAACAGGAATTTTGATGAAATATTTTTTGTTGGTTTTGTTATTAAGTGATTTTTCTCTTAACCATGGATTATATATTCTAATCAATTTATAATTAGTGTTATTGTCAATAGCAAATTGAATTAAATCGGGTATTTCTGTGTCAATTTCAACTGTTCTAAATTTAATAGGTTGATAAAAATCTTCCTGTTCTAATTGAAATCCATATTTAGCGGGATTTAAAAAAATCTCTTTAAAAATAATAATTCTAGGAATATAACGAGCGGTTTCATCTACCACTAATAAATCATAATAATTAGTAACTTTTTGGTCTTCAATTCTTTTGCCAATACCTGTATTGCCGGCATTATAAGAAGCAGCTGCTAAAGTCCAGCTTCCAAATTTTTCTTTTGATTTTAAGATATATTTACAAGCAGCATGGGTAGATTTTTCAACATCATATCGCTCATCCACATTATCATTAACTTCTAATCCATTTTCTATAGCTGTACCTTTTAGAAGTTGCCAAAAACCACGTGCATCAGCAGAAGAGACCACATTTTGTAATCCACTTTCTGCAACCGCTAAATATTTAAAATCATCCGGAATTCCATATTGTTTTAAAATAGGTTCGATGATAGGGAAATATTTTTGAGTTCGTTTTAATTGCAGTAAAGTATTAGATTGCCAATAGGTAATGATATGGATTTCTTTATCAAAACGCTCATAAATATCGGGTAAATGAGTTGGTGCTTTTTCACCGGCAAAATTCAAATTTTCTGGTACTTTTAATCCTTTAATATTATAGGAATCTGCAGTGTTTTTTTCATTTTGTTTATTAGTAACACTATTAATGAATAAACCACTTAATAATAGGATTGCTAATATTAAAAGATAACGGATTGGTAAATTCATAATCAATAAGTTTTAGTTAAACGGACTTTCAAAAGTTGAAAAGTTTTCTCCAATTAAATCTTTGTCAGATAATAATGGCTGATCACAATTCCACTCTATATTTAAACTCTTATCATTCCAAAGTATTGTGCGTTCTGCATTTTTTTCATAATAATTAGAACATTTATAACTAAATAGGGTATCATCTTCTAAAGTAATAAACCCATGAGCAAATCCGGCAGGAATAAATAATTGTTTTTTATTTTCACCTGATAAAATTATAGAATAAGATTGTCCGTAAGTTGGTGATGATTTTCTTAAATCTACAGCAATATCCAACACACTACCTTTAATAACTCTTACTAATTTATCTTGGGCAAAGGGTGGAATCTGAAAATGTAAACCGCGTAATACGTTTTTTTGAGATAAGGATTCGTTGTCTTGAACAAATTCACATTTAATAAAATCAGCTACTTTTTGAGTGTTATAAGATTCAAAAAAATAACCGAGTTCATCTTTAAAAATATTAGGGGTTAGTATTAAAACATCTTTTAAGGGTGTTGTTTCAATTTTCATTAGATGCTATATTTTGTTGAATTAATTTACTGATGGTTTTGGCTTTATTTATAATCATTATATGTCTGCCATTTTCTACAAT
>JAMPYA010000127.1 GCA_023700885.1 Flavobacteriaceae bacterium | reverse complement strand
TTTATTTAAGATTTAACAAAAACTTTGTAATCAAATACTTGACAACCCCTTGTTCAATGTTGTATATTTGCCCGCTGATTTTTTTGAAAATAAAACAATAAATTAATTTTAAAAGTCATTATTATTGTTTGAAAATATAAAAAAACGTTTAATAATTGAAAATAATATAAAAACTGTCCATGAAATTATCACAATTCGAATTTGATTTACCAGAAGAATTATTAGCAGAATATCCATCAGAAAATAGAGACGAATCTAGATTGATGGTTGTCAATAGAAAAACAAATACAATTGAACATAAATTATTTAAAGACATCATAGATTATTTTGATGAAGGCGATGTAATGATTTTGAATAATACTAAAGTTTTTCCGGCTCGTTTATATGGCGAAAAAGAAAAAACTGGCGCTCGCATTGAAGTTTTTTTACTTCGCGAATTAAATTCTGAAACAAGACTTTGGGATGTTTTAGTAGATCCTGCAAGAAAAATTAGAATTGGAAATAAGTTGTTTTTTGGAGATGATCACAGTTTAGTAGCTGAGGTAATTGATAATACAACATCAAGAGGGAGAACACTCCGTTTTTTATATGACGGTTCTTATGAAGAATTCCGTAAAAAATTAAATGATTTAGGAGAAACACCCATTCCAAAATACATTAAAAGAGAGGTAATGCCAGAAGACAAAGATCGTTATCAAACTATTTTTGCTAAAATTGAAGGCGCTGTTGCGGCTCCAACTGCTGGTTTACATTTTTCGAAACATCTTATTAAAAGATTGGAAATTAAAGGAGTAGAGTTTCCTGAAGTTACATTACATGTTGGTTTAGGAACTTTTAACCCAGTAGAAGTAGAAGATTTATCTAAACATAAAATGGATTCTGAGGAAATTATTATTCCCGAAAGCGCTACTAAAATTGTAAATAACGCAATCAGAAATAATAAAAGAGTTTGTGCTGTTGGCACCACTGTTATGCGTTCTGTGGAAAGTTCAGTTTCTTCAAATGGTCAATTAAATCCTTATACCGGATGGACAAATAAATTTATTTTTCCTCCATACGATTTTAGTGTTGCTAATTGTATGATCACTAATTTTCATACACCAAAATCTACTTTGATGATGATGACAGCGGCATTTGGAGGATATGATTTGATAATGAAAGCTTATAAGGAGGCGATTAAAGAAAAATATCGTTTTTATACCTATGGTGACGCCATGCTGATCATTTAATTAAAAAGTTAAATAATTAGTATTCCCACTTTATGCGGGAATATTTTTTTAAATTTATATCAATGACTAAAAAAAAAGATATTAGGGCGCTTACAAAAGAAGAATTAAGAGATTTTTTTGTAAGTAAAGGCGAAAAACCGTTTCGTGGAAATCAGGTTTATGAATGGCTTTGGAGTAAATCTGCTCATTCATTTGTTGATATGTCTAATATTTCAAAAGAAATCCGTTTAATGTTAGAAGATCAATTTGTGATTAACCATATCAAAGTTGATCAAATGCAAAAAAGTAATGACGGAACTATCAAAAATGCCATCAAATTACATGATGGATTTATAGTTGAATCTGTCTTAATACCTACTGATAAGAGAACAACAGCTTGTGTTTCTAGTCAGGTTGGTTGTAGTTTAAATTGCACATTTTGTGCTACTGCTCAACTTCAGAAAAAAAGAAATCTCAATCCAGATGAAATTTATGATCAAGTGGTGGTAATCAATCAGCAAAGTAAATTGTATTATGGCAGAAAACTTACCAATATTGTTTTTATGGGAATGGGAGAGCCTTTGATGAATTACAATAATGTACTAGCTGCAATAGAAAAAATTACGATGGATGAAGGTTTAGGAATGTCACCAAAGAGAATTACCTTATCTACATCTGGAATACCAAAAATGATTAAAAAATTAGCGGATGATGATGTGAAATTTAATTTGGCAGTTTCATTACATACCGCTCAGGAAGAAATCAGAAAAAAAATAATGCCCTTTTCTGAAAGTTTTCCTTTAGATGATTTAAAAGAATCACTTCTTTATTGGTATGCTAAAACTAAACAAAAGGTTTCTTTTGAATATGTTGTTTGGAAAGGTATTAATGATAATCAAGAAGCTATTGATGCTCTAATAAAGTTCTGTAAACAAGTGCCAAGTAAGGTTAATTTAATTGAATATAATCCAATTGAAAATTCCGGATTTAATCAAGCAAGTCCAGAGATAATAAAACTATATATTGAGACTTTAGAAAAGAATCAAATAGTTGTAAATGTAAGAAAGAGTAGAGGTAAAGATATCGATGCCGCCTGCGGACAATTGGCTAATAAGAGTTCTTAATTTTTTTATTGTTAATAAATTTTAGGTTTTGTATCTAAATAAATAATAGGATACCACTAAAGTCATTAAAAGCATAACAGCAACTAATTGATGTAATATTCCCAATATTATAGGAACTGAAAATAACAATGTTAAAACTCCTAATACAAATTGTAAGGAAGTTGTGTGCAATACCATTTTTATGCTTTTCAACTGCCGTGAAGAAATAACTTCTTTTGTTGATCTTAAATAAACTAAAAATATAAATATTAAGGCGCTAGCACCCAGCCATCTATGAATAAATTGAACAGAAATAGGATTTTCAACTAAACTTATAAATCCGAGATCATTAAATGAATTTAAAATACTTTGAGGAATCCATTCTTCACCCATTTTTGGAAAAGTTGGATAAGCATAACCGGCTTTTAATCCCGACATAAAAGCACCAAAAATTATTTGAGTACTAATTAATACAACAGTTAATCCCAATAATTGTCTTATTTTTTTGTGTTTTGGATAATCAAAATTGATAATAGGAATTCGGAATTTTAAGATCTCCCAAACTATAAAACTGAGTAACAATAACGCTAATCCTAAGTGTATTGCTAATCGGTAATGACTTACATGAGGATTATCTACCAATCCGCTTTTTACCATGTACCATCCTGCATATCCTTGAAGTGAACCTAGTAATAATATGATGAGAAGGTTTCTAAAAAGTCGGTTATCTCTTATTTTACCACTAAATGAAAAATATAAAAATGGGATTATAAACACAATACCTGTAAGTCGACCCATAAATCGATGAAGGTATTCCCAAAAGAATATTTTTTTAAAATCATCTAAATTATAATGTGCATTTTTTAATTGAAATTCGGGCGAACTTTGGTAGTGTTCAAATTCTATTTGCCAATCTTTCTCGTTAAGTGGAGGTACAATTCCTGTAATTGGTTTCCAATGAACTATAGATAGACCCGATTGTGTGAGTCTTGTAATTCCGCCAATTACAATCATTAAAATAACCAAAATTGCCCCCAGAATTAACCATTTCTCTATTATTTTAGGAGTTTTATTCATTTTTTTTTGGTTTAAAGTTTAAAATGTTTAAAGTTTAATGTTCATCGAAAACTGCGACTGAAAACTGCTTACCTTTTTCCTTTCAATAAAAATTTTATGTCATCAATTAATTGATTCACTTGTTTTTCATCAAAACTATCATACATTCCTCTGATATGTTTATTCTGGTCAACTAGCACTATATTTGACGAGTGAAAAAAACCTCCTTCTGCTAAATTGTCTTTACCCATTCCTAAATAAAATCCATTCATTCCCAAATCATATACTACGTTTTGATCGGCTCTTAAAAAATGCCAATTAGAAAAATCAACATGATATTTTTCTCCAAAAAGTTTCAGTTTTTCAGGTGAATCTCTTTTGGGATCTACCGTAAAAGAAAGTTGATTGTAATGCTCTAATCCTTTTGTTTTTTCTTGAATTTTCTGAAGTTGTTGGGTTTGTTTCGGACAAATAGTTGGACAACTTGTAAAAATAAAATTGACAACAGTTACCTTATTTTCTAATATTTGTTGTGTAATTTTTTGGTTATCTTGATTGATAAATTCAAAATTTGGAACTGTATGATAAAGCGTATCTATAACATTTTTTCCTTCAACATTTTTTTCAATAGGTTGATGAAATCCAATATAAGGTAATGTTTTTTCGGATTTTTGACATCCAATAAAAAGGAATAGTGATAAAGTTAAAAATAAAATATTTGATTTTTTAAGTAGCATTAAAATCTATGATTTAAAATGTTTGTACATAAAAAATCCAACTGCAGCAATTAGTAAATAAGGAATAAACATCAGATATAAAATGCCATTATTAATTCCACCGGCTTCTATACCACCTGATTTAATTCCAGCTTCTAATGATGCTTTACACATGGCACATTGAGCAAACGTAAAGTGAAAAGACAGAAAAAGGAATATTAATATTTTATATTTTACTTTCATATGTAAATATTTTATTTGTTTTTTTATATGTCATATGGAATACGCCAGTTTGATTAAAATATTTTCATCAAAGTTTGTGTTTTTGCAAACATGGCTATTTCATATAAATTATGATTTTTCAGTTGTAATTAAAGGTTTTCTATCTTCTTTTAAAGGTACATAAAGTTCTTTTAATAAAATATCAATGGCGTCAATAACATCTTGTTTAACTGTTTTATGAACAGTTCCGTCAAAATAACTTCTGATTCTTCCTCTAAAATCTATCAAAACTAAATCTGTAGGAATTTGTGTCATTTTAATAGATTTAATAAAAAGTTTATTATTGATAAAGTTGGTAGTTTCTATTTTATTTGCTGAAACAAAATGCCAATCAATTGAGTTTTGTGTAACTTTTTGAGCCATCTCTTTAAGTTGATTCGAATCGATTTCAGAAGTAGCTATAGCTAAAAATTGCACATTATTATTACCATCAAATTTTTGATGTAAATATTTGAGGTTGGTTAAAATCTCTGGCGATAAATTATGGTCATCCTTATTAAAAAAACCAATTATTGTTATTTTATCATTTAAATTTTCTGAAGTAAAATACTGATTATTTTGATTGATAAAACTAAAATTATTCAAGCTATAAAATTCTTTAGTAGATTTTTTGACCTTAATTATTTCCTGATTTTTACCATAAATAGGAAGTCTTTTATATTGGTGATCTCCAGTTGTTAAGCCAAAATAAAATAGCGATGGTAAAGCAATAATTGCTAAAACAATAAGATTATTTTTTTTAAATAGTTTCATCTGTGAATATTTTATTTTTTTTCATTTGTCATATGGAATACGCCAGTTTGATTAAATATTTTCATCAAAGTTTACTTCACTAAATTTTATTTGTTTCAGTGTTTAGTGATTACTTTGCAATTGTGTTTTTGCAAACATGGCTATTTCATGTGTTTAGATTTATTGTTTAGTTCGACAAGCTCACTATAAATTTTATTTATCAAATGGAACCTACTAAAATCATGTTTTTGTGTGTCATTTAAAATTGTCATGGGCGTTTCAATAAAAGTTTTTTTACCAAAGCCATTGATCCATAATAACAGAATAATTTCCTTCATTTAAGATAAGCGCAATCAAATAACCACCAATAATAACAAAAGGTATGATGATGATTTTAATCAAAAATGATTTTTCATGTTTTAAATGCATATAATAGGCAACAATTAAATACGCTTTTACAATTGTTAAAAGCAAAAAAGTAGTTTTTACAAAACTCCATGAAAGTTCCCATTCTTTGTAAAAAAGTCCTAAAATAATTTCTACTGATGTAACGCCTAATAAAATCCAGAAAATACGCCAAATTAGCTTGCGTGTTTGTTTACCTTCTTCTGCTGTTTTTTGATGGTAATATCTTAAAGCTTCATCTTGATGTTCCATAATATTGATTTAAATTAAATAGAAGAATGTAAAAATAAATACCCAAACTAAATCGACAAAATGCCAATAAAGTCCAACTTTTTCAACCATTTCATAATGTCCTCTTTTTTGATAAGTTCCTTTGTAAACATTTAATAAAACAATCAAATTCAGGATAACACCGCTTAAAACATGTAAACCGTGAAATCCGGTAATAAAAAAGAAAAAGTTTCCAAAGAGTTTATGTCCATATTCATTAACCGATAAGTTGGCTCCGAAAACTGGTGTACTGTTTTGTGTTAGTTTAGATAATTCTTCACCGGAAACGGTGTAATATCCATCTTCATTTTGCCAAGGTAACAATAAGCGTTGTTTTGATTCATCTTCCCATCTGGCGATAACACCGTTGGTAGATTTTACGGATCCATCTGGTAATTGATAATAGCCTTTGTCTAATTGAACAGCTCCATTTTCAGTTCCATTAATAAAATGACTCCATTCCCAAGCTTGTGAACCCAAGAATATAAGTCCGCCAATAACCGTTAAAACAAGCCATATTTTAACACCTTTATGATACAATCTTTGACCTGATTCTACTGCCAAAACCATGGTAACAGAACTCATGATTAATATAAAAGTCATGAAACCAACATATAACAGTGGATGGTTTCCATGTATGAAAGGGAAATGAGTAAATACATTTTCAGCACTTGGCCAAACATCTATAAAATAGTGACGATAAAATCCGTATGCTACTAAAAATCCAGAGAAAGTGAGCGCATCTGAAACTAAGAAAAACCACATCATTAGTTTTCCATAGCTAGTTTTAAACGGTGATATTCCGCCGTGCCAATTTGATTTTTCTTCTGTATGATTGTTTTGATTCATCATAATAA
>JAMPYA010000126.1 GCA_023700885.1 Flavobacteriaceae bacterium | reverse complement strand
GAACATTTCTAAAATCAATGTTTTGATGTGTATACCTTAAATCTATTGGTGTAGCATTTTTTAATTCCAGAGGAGCAACGATAATGAGTTCATTTACATTTTTGGACCACATATTCATTTCACGCACATAAGGTCCATAAGCAAAAAAAGATTTGTGATTCCAAAAATGCTTTACATGGGTAATTATTGTGAAGTTCATTAGTTTCTATTAAAGAATTTACTAAACGTAAAAGTATTGATTTTAATTATTTCTAGCATATATAAAGTTCTCCTTTATGGAATAAAGATCCTTAATTTTAGAAATACTTATTAAAGATATTTGCGAAGGTTAAAAAAAACTAAAGCAAACTGTTTCTTAATGAGATTGCTTCGCTATCGCTCGCAAAGACGTAGGGCTGTTTCCATATCGCTCTCAAAGTCGTAAGTTTAGTACGCTATCGTTTGCAAAGACAAAAAGAACGTATCAGAATACAGAATTTTACAAAAATGGAGACTAAAAAAGTTTTAATTATTTTTAAGAATTGTATTGCATAAAAATATCATAACCATATCTACCTATCATAAGTACTACTACCAATAAAAATATTTTTCTAATGAACTGATCTCCTTTTTTTAAAGCCATACTTGTTCCGATTAAATTGCCTGAAATATTACTTAAAGCCATTATAATTGCTAATTCCAATAAATAATTTCCTTGACTCACAAAAACGAATAAAGCAGATATATTGGTCATACAATTTATAACTTTTGAATAGGCTGATGCCTCTAAAAATTGAAAACCCAGTACTACAACAAATCCCAACACTAAAAAACTTCCTGTTCCCGGTCCAAAGAAACCATCATAAAAGCCAACTCCAAAACCAATGAGTATTCCAAAAATAAGTTGTTTTTTAAAACTTAAGTTTTTGGTTTGTACCGAACCTAAATCCTTTTTAATAAATGTATAGATAGCCATTGCTATTAATATAAATAAAATTAAGGGTTTTAAGGTATTTACATTAATATGACTCACCAATTTAGCTCCTATAAAGGAAGCTAAACCTGCACTTAAAGCTATAGCAATTAATAATTTATAGTTAAATTTTATTCGTTTAGAATAATGAATTGCAGCAATACTAGTTCCTGCTAAAGCAGCAATTTTGTTGGTTCCAAATAAAGTTGGCAAAGGTGTTTTTGGAAAATTAATTAAAAGTGCTGGAAGCTGTATCAATCCACCACCACCAACAACAGCATCAATAAAACCTGCTAAAAATGAAAAAAGAGCTAAGGAAATAATGGTAAAAAATCCATATTCTGTGAGTATAGTTAAAAACTCCATATAGTAATTAACTATTTTTGTTTTCTAATATCATAGGTTTATTGTTTCTAGACCATTCGCTCCATGAACCTACATAAAGTTTTGGAATTTTTAATCCGGCATAAGCCATCGCCAAAATGGTTTGACAAGCATTAACACCGGATCCGCAATGCACTATACCATTAGAGGTTTCGATGGTTCCAAAGATATTTTTATAAAATTCTTTTAAAGATTCTGCCGATTTAAACAATCTGTTAACATCATTATTATTTGAAAAAGGAACATTTATGACATTGGGTATATGACCTGCAATTAAATCAATTGGTTCTGATATTCCATCATATCGATAAGCATCTCTAACGTCTATAATTAATTGGTCCTTATTTGCTGTGGCAATTTCAACTTCCTTTAAATTAACTTTAGGCCACTTCCATTTACCAAGTTTGTAATTTGATGTTTCTTTAGGAACACTCTGGGTTGTACTTATAGGAATTCCGTTTTTGAGCGCTTCTTGAAATCCACCATTTAAAACCTGAACCTTTTTATGTCCAACAAATTTTAACATCCACCAAAACCTAGCTGCAGCGCTAGCGCCATTAACATAATCATAAATAACAACATGACTTTCTTTAGTAATTCCAAGATTATTTAAGGTATTTGCAAACTGTTTCATTGTTGGCAAGGGATGTCTTCCTCCTTTTGATAAATCCTTTTTAATATAAGAAAGTTGGGTATCTAAATTCACAAATAAAGCTCCTTTAATAAATCTTTGTTCCTTTTTATCAAAGATTTTTGTAGTAGCATCTACAATAACCAAATTTTCAACTTTCATTAACTCTATGAGCTCTTTAGCTGAAATAATAGGAGAAATGGGCTTACTCATGCTATTTGATAAATTTTATATGAATTGCGCCGCAATATACTTAATAAATGGAGTATATCGATGTTTAGATTTCAACAATTTAACCTACATTTTAGAGTATTGCAACATTTAATAGTTAAATTGTTTTTCCAAAGATTATTTGCTTTTTAAAAATTAAAATCTCAGAAAAAATTTACTTTTGGAATATCAAATGGATGCTATTATTGTTTTTTATTGGGATAGGTAACATCTTTTAATTTCCCATTTTCATAGGATTCCCATGCGCCAACACTCATATCATTTATATACTGACCTTTAAGTATTAACACACCGCTATTACTATAATACTTAACTTCACCATTCAATTTTCCGTCAGCATAATTAATTTCTTCTACTAAAACGCCCTCTTCTGTATAGCGTTTACTAAGACCATGTAATACTCCATTTTTATAAATAGACCACTCAGTCATTTTACCATTTATATAAAATATTTTATAATCGCCAGATAACAATCCATTTAAATAAGTTTCTTCGGATAGTTTTGTTTTGCCATCACTGAAGTAATAAATCCAAAGGCCAATTCTGTTTTTATCTTTCATCTGACCTTCACTTTTTAATTTACCATCTGGATAATAAAAATTTACTTTTACGAGATTTGTTTGAGAATTATATTCTTTTGTAAAATCGGGAGTTTTAGCATTTTTTTCAGTAAAGAACTTAAACACACCAATTTCTTTGCCATGAGAAAATTCACCTTGATATCTCAACGAACCGTTTTCATAGTATTTCATCCATTTACCATGACGATTTCCTTTTTCGTCTAACTGATTCATAGTTTCTTGAGCCATCATCATTTCACTTATCCATAATAAACTCAATAACAACATTAATTTGTGCATGCTTATTAATTTTTTAATTTTTCTAAAGCAATCCATTCTAACAGATATTGTCTTTCTTGATGCGTAATTTCTCCCTCATCATGCATCAATAAATAAGATTTTAAGGGCATTTTATTTTCTTCTAATACAACTTTTATATCCCCTAATAAATGAACTTTTTGATTCTCATTATATTTTAGCCATTCAGAAAAATTAAGATGTTTCTTACCCTCATTAACGTGATTGGCAATAATCCAGGAAATAGGCGCAATATTATTATACCAAGGATAATTTGTATTATTTGAATGACAATCTACACAAGAAATATTTAATATTTCTTTAACCTCTATGGTCATGTTTACATCATTAACAATATCACTATATTCGGGTTGATTTGCAATATTTTTATGAGGTCTTATGAATTGAATTCCAATTATCAATCCGAGGATAATTTTTAATATTAAATACTTTTTCATTCGTTGCTATTTATTTTTTAGTTCGACAAGCTCACTATAAATTTTATTTATCAGATGGAACGCCCATAATTAATTCTCTGTTGTCAAATAAAATTGTTATGGGCGTTTCATTTATTTCTTTTATAATTTTTTTTAAAGTTAAAGTTACAGAAAATTGTATTATTTAAGCTCCATGAACAATTTTAATTGTTGCTCTGAAACGCTTAATAATTTAGATTTTACCAATCGGGGTAACAACATTTGCCAATTTTTATTTTTCTTAAAAATTTCTTCTAAAAGTGTATTTGTTTCTTTTATATTTCCATTATTAGCTAATGTAACGGCATACCAAAATTTCATTTCCAAATTATCGGGATTTAATTCTTGCGCTTTTTGATATAGCTCTTTAGCCAATTTAAAATCATTCATTTCAACAGCCACATCACCTCTATTCATATAATCATAAGCTGTATGAATATTGAGCAATCTTCTCATCTCACTCAAAGGATTTTCATGATCATCAATTCTTAAATCGACCACTTTATCTTCCCACATATTTCCAATGCTTTTTGCTTTTACAACTAAAATAGCGGCTGATTGTTTTCCTCGTATATCTCCTCCTTCACTTTCGGCAGCTTCCATTGCAATTAACATTCTTTCAGCCAAACTTCCTTTTGAATTTTCAAATGCTTTTGCCATAGCCTGCCAAACGGTGGGCTTTTCCATTAAATTGGCTTGCACTGAAAAATTTTTACCAGTAATATGTCCCGCATAATCAATACAATTACTTCCGGTATAAGCAAATACATCTCCTTTTACATTGAGAATAGCTAACTGTCTTACAGCGCTCCCTTCATCTAATTTCAACAATGATTCAACAGCCATTTGTGGTGACAAACCATTTTCTAACAAACTCAGACCTCTTGGCCCAAATGATGGATTAACAAATGACTGCGTTGCCACTACTCCAACGCCTGCTTTACCCCATGCCACTATACTTCCAACCGAAAACCAATGCGACTGTACCGCAACGCCCATTTCTCCAGTTACAGAATCTCTAGCAACTATAGAATAAGTATGAGCCAGTGGATTTTCTTTATTATATACCTGTTGTCCGATTGATGAATGAGAGAAAATTACTAGATTTATCAGTATTAAAAAGTATTTTTTCATTATTGATTATTAAAAAATTATTCAAAGTAAATATAACAAAGTTTTTCCTTTATAAATAAAGCATAAAATTTTCATTAAGAAATAATTATATTAATTAAAATAATTAAATTGCGAATAATTCCCACCTAATTTATGCTAATTTTTATTTCAATCAATTGATTTTAAAATAATTTTATAAATATTTTTCCCATTAAAATGGTCTAAAAGTAGAGACCTTAGAAGAGAGAAACTTTCCGACATTAAAATAGTTATTATCCGTTATGGATTTTTTGTGTAGGAACCTTTCCCCTAGTTATCTTTTCCTTTTAGGCCATTGTTTTTTTTTATAGTATAAGGAATAGAAATAATAATTGGACTTATTATATCTATAACATTCAGCTTTTGGCTTTTCACTAAATTTACTTTCATACCAATTCTCTTTCTGATAAATAACTATATTTGCACCTTTTAAAAAATATAAGAACTTTTAGATGATTACAGTTAACGATCTTTCGGTACAATTTGGTGGCACAACTTTATTTAGTGATGTTTCTTTTGCAATTAATGAAAATGATAAAATTGCCTTAATGGGTAAAAATGGTGCCGGAAAATCAACCTTATTAAAAATAATTGCCGGAGTCAATAAGCCTTCAAGCGGCAATATATCAGTTCCAAAAGATGCCGTTATAGCTTATTTACCTCAACATCTATTAACAAAAGATAAAGCCACCGTTTTTGAAGAAACCTCAAAAGCTTTTGCAGATATTTTTAAAATGAAAGCTGAAATTGATGAAATCAATGAACAGCTTACTATAAGAACTGATTATGAGAGCGATGCATATATGAAACTCATTGAAGAAGTATCTGCCTTGAGTGAAAAATTTTATGCTATTGAAGAAATTAATTTTGAAGCCGAAGTTGAAAAAGTACTAAAAGGTTTAGGTTTTGAAAGAGAAGATTTTAACAGACCTACTTCAGAATTTTCTGGTGGATGGAGAATGCGTATAGAATTAGCTAAAATTTTATTAAAAAAACCCGATTTAATATTATTGGATGAGCCTACCAATCACATCGATATTGAGAGTATTCAATGGTTGGAGGATTTTTTAGTCAATTCGGCTAAAGCTGTCATCGTAATTTCTCACGATAGAGCTTTTGTAGATAATATCACCAATCGAACCATAGAAGTAACTATGGGCAGAATTTACGATTATAAAGCTAAGTATTCTCATTATTTAGAGTTGAGAAAAGATCGCCGAATTCATCAACAAAAAGCCTATGAGGAGCAGCAAAAAATGATTGCTGAAAACCAAGATTTTATTGAACGATTTAAAGGCACTTATTCTAAAACCAATCAGGTACAATCACGCGTTAGAATGCTTGAAAAACTGACTATTGTAGAAGTAGATGAAGTTGATAATTCTGCTTTAAGATTAAAATTTCCTCCCTCAGTCAGAAGCGGACAATACCCGGTAGTTGTTACCGATTTATCTAAAAAATATGACAATCACGTAGTATTTAAAGATGCTAATATGGTTATTGAACGCGGACAAAAAGTAGCATTTGTAGGTAAAAATGGCGAAGGAAAATCTACTATGATTAAAGCTATTATGGGCGAAATTGATTTTCAAGGAAAACTTGAAATTGGACATAATGTAAAGATTGGCTATTTTGCGCAAAATCAAGCTTCATTATTAGATGAAAATTTAACGGTTTTTGAAACCATCGATCAAATTGCTGTTGGTGATATTCGTACTCAAATTAAAAATTTATTAGGCGCCTTTATGTTTAGTGGTGATGATACCACTAAAAAAGTTAAAGTTTTATCTGGGGGCGAAAGAACTCGTTTAGCCATGATTAAATTGTTGTTAGAACCCGTAAATGTGTTGATATTAGATGAGCCTACCAATCATTTAGATATGAAAACAAAAGATATTATAAAAGATGCCTTAAAAAACTTTGACGGAACTTTAATTTTAGTTTCACACGACCGCGATT
>JAMPYA010000125.1 GCA_023700885.1 Flavobacteriaceae bacterium | reverse complement strand
CCAATAATTACAATAACTTGTGTAATTAATGCTGCCATAAAAACAGCATTTCCTTTTACATATTTAACAAAAAATGCCAATAAGAAAATACCTAGGACATTTCCGTAAAAGATGGAACCGATAATATTTACCAATTGAATTAAGTTATCGAATAAATTGGCAAAACAAGCCACCAAAATTGCTATTACTCCCCAAACTAAAGTAAACCACTTTGATGCTGTAACGTAATGTTGATCAGATTTTTCTGACTTAACATTTCTCTTGTACAAATCAATTGCAGTAGTACTTGCTAATGCATTTAATTCTGATGCAGTACTAGACATTGCGGCAGATAAGATTACCGCTAACAATAATCCTATTAAGCCTCTTGGTAAATTATTTAGTATAAAATGAATAAATACATAATCCTTGTCATTGGTTTCAACTGTTGCATCAGCTTTTTTTATAAGTTCTCTTGCGGCTTCTCTATTATCACTTTCCAATGCATTTATTTTCTGAATTTCTTTAACTAAATTGTCATTAGATAAATCATTTCCATAACTCATGTTAACCACAGATTTTTGACTTTCGAATTGAATATGTTTATTTTCTAAAACTTTATACTCATTGGCATACACAGAATTTTTTACGGCTAAATTTGCTGATGGATTGAAATTTAATGGAGCTGCATTAAATTGATAAAACACAAAAACCATTACTCCGACCAACAGTATAAAAAATTGCATCGGTACTTTTAGCAATCCATTAAACACCAATCCTAATTGCATTTCTCTAACAGATTTACCAGATAAATATCGTTGAACTTGGCTCTGATCTGTTCCAAAATAAGACAATGCCAAAAAACTTCCGCCTATAATTCCACTCCAAAAAGTATAACGGTTATCCAGATTAAATGAAAAGTCTAAAACTTCCATTTTACCACTAGCACCTGCAATTTTAAGTGCTTTAGAAAATGTAATTCCGTCTGGCAGATAACTCACAATGAGATAAAATGCCACAAACATACCCAAAAAAATCACCGCCATTTGTTGTTTTTGAGTCACATTTACGGCTTTTGTTCCTCCTGAAACCGTATAAATAATGACTAAAAAACCAATAATAATATTTAGGGTAAACAAGTTCCAACCTAATACTGCAGATAAAATAATTGCTGGAGCAAAAATGGTAATACCGGCTGCTAAACCCCGTTGAATTAAAAAAAGAATTGCAGTTACAGTTCTAGTTTTTAAATCGAATCTGGCTTCTAAGAATTCATAAGCAGTAAAAACATTAAGTCTATAATATATCGGAATAAAAACTAAACAAATTACTACCATTGCAATAGGCAATCCGAAATAAAACTGTACAAAACCCATTCCGCTATGAAATGCTTGTCCCGGAGTAGATAAAAATGTAATAGCACTGGCTTGAGTAGCCATTACAGATAGCCCTATAGTCCACCACTGCGCCTCATTTCCTCCCTTAATAAAATCGGTTACATTTTTACTTCCTTGCGTTTTCCAGACTCCATAAACAACAATGAATAACAATGTTCCGCTAAGTACAAACCAATCTAATTGTTCCATCTATTAAGAATAAATTTTCATTAACACATAAAACAACAGTATGTAAAATGCATTTACAACTAGAACGATTGTATATACTTTTTTCCAAAGGTATTTTTGTTGATCCATAACTAATTTTTGATAGGTTTTTCTACTTTATTTTTCCCCACTGAAAGCATATTTGAAAACAATCTATAAGCTCCGGAAACCCCTGCAGGAAGTTGTCTAAAAAAACTTAATCCGGTATAAATAATAGTTCCTTCTCCATATTTTGCCACTAATAAACTTCCTTTATTTTCAGCTTCGTTTTGATCATTCATACTCAAAATAGCTTCAAAATTAGCATCCCATTCATTTGGATAATATAAACCTCGTTCTTGTATCCAGCCTTCAAAATCTACCTTACTAATCTTGTTGGGATAATTTAAGATCTCATGAGTTGGATTTATAATACGAACTTCAGCATTTTCTTCGGTTACTCTATTACTAGACAATTTTAATGGATATGGCGCTATTGTATCAACTTTTAACCTAGCATTCGTATTATACTGTATTATTAAAGTACCACCTTTAGCTACATAATCATGTAAATGCTTTTGATAAAATTTAGCTCTATCATTGGTATTATAGGCTCTAATTCCCAAAATTATAGCATGAAAATTGGCTAATTTATCAGGTATAATTTCATCTTCAGATAATTCTATAACCGTATAACCTATTTGTCGTAAACTGCTAGGGATAACATCTCCTGCTCCCTGAATATAACCTATTAACTGACCTCTTTTTTGCAAGTTTAATCTGACAACTTTTGCTTCTGATGGCATTACAATAGATTGAAAAGGAATGTGATTATAATTGATTTCAACTATTTTATTGGTGTAAGTTTTATCTCCAATTTCAATTATTGGCGAAATAAAACCTTCAGTTTGTTTAGATGAAGATATCATTTCAAATTCGAAGGTTTTTTCTTCCCCTTTTTTGTCTATGCTAAATTGATAAAGCTCTGGTAAAACTTTCCAGTTTTCAGGAATATTTAACTTTATTTTTCCAGAAACTTGATCTTTTACCGATTTAATTTTAAGTGCTATTTTTTTGGGATTATCGCTGGTAAAAATGTAAACATCTTCACTAAAAGTAGCAGAAATTATAGGTAAAATCTCAAAAGGTTTATAAACTTCACCCATAACCGGATCGTTATGTTTATATACTACTTCTTTAGAAAACGGAATAACAGTTCCGTTAATATCAATTAGAAAATCAACCAAAATACTTCTCGGAGTTTCAGGTAAACCTATGAGATTTTTATCTGAAACTTGGTACATTCCTAAACTTGATTTTTCTATTAACCAATAAGGCGAAGTTTCTTTAATTTTATCTGTGATATCAATCGGTATCGTAACGAAATATGGCTTATTATTGATTAATGCAGTTCTATTTGAATTTGTAATATTTAACGGATTTACTGTTACTGAATTTAAATAAATTTCAGTATTACTCCTATTAATAGCTTCAATTTTAATAATGTTTTTAGAATTTTTTGTTGTTGATGAATTATCTGTAACTGCTTCTAAATAAAGTCCAGCACAAGTAGCAATAATATTTTTAATTTCTTCGCTTTTGCATTCCTTCCAATGTTCATCATTTAACTGCTGAATTAATTGGTATGCTTCAACCAAAGCTGGAATACTTTTAGCAGGATTTTTAAAATCAAATTCTTGTTCTACTTTTTGCAAAATTATCCCAATATTTTTCCCGCCTGCTACTCTATTCCATGAAGTATCAATTCCGTCAAAAACATTTTTATTTACCGGGAAATCTCCTTTTAAAAACTCTAAATATTCTGTTTGATTTCCTCTACTTCCTGTACTTCCAAAACCTTGTGATTGATGTTGACTTCTACTTAACGAAGCTATTTCACTATTAGACAATCCTTTACTTGGATAAAAAGTCCCTATTTCTAAACTCAATAAATTAGTTTTATTAGCTTTTTCAAAATTTTCTTCACTTCCATAAAACCACCACGAAGTATTAAAAAACACTCTTTTAGGTTTCCAAATTACGTCGTTGGTTAAATGAGTTTTATATGCATTATCTGATGCTAAATCAAAAGCTTCTAGACTTAAAATAGCAGAAGCTGTATGATGACCATGCGTAGAGCCTGCATTTCTATGATTAAATCTATTTACAATTACATCCGGTTTCAACTTGCGAATTACTGCAACTACATCTTCTAAAACTTCTTTTCTGTTCCAAATTTCAAGTGTTTCATCAGCATGTTTAGAAAAACCAAAATCATTTGCTCTTGTAAAATATTGTTCGCCTCCATCAATTCTTCTGGCAGCCAAGAGTTCCTGAGTTCTTATGACACCTAATAATTCATTTAATTCAGAACCAATTAAATTTTGACCTCCATCACCCCTAGTTATACTTAAATAAGCCGTTCTAGCTTTAACATCATTAGAAAAATAGGAAATTAGACGTGTGTTTTCATCATCCGGATGGGCAGCTATATATAAAACCGTTCCTAAAAAATTAAGTTTCTTAATTGACTCAAATATTTCTCCAGAAGTTGGTTTTTTAGGTGCTTGTGCATCAATTGAAAATGAAAATTGGAATGAGAATAAAAGAAATAATACTATTTTTTTCATCTTTATTATTGTTGAGTTTTAATTAATTGATACTAAAATTATTGTTAAAATCTAGTGGTTAAATCGGCTTTACCTGATTCAATTTTTAATAATTTTGTAATTTTTGTTATTTAACAAATATAAAATTAAATTATTTTTATCCTATTTTACATAAGCTAATTAACATATCTATAACTTTTTAATTTAAAAAATTGTTGATTATTATATACTTTTAAACACATTTTATATACTTTTATGCTGTTGATAAAATAACTTTTTTAAAACAACATATTTAGAATATATTTGTAAATTATCTATAAAATCCGAATAAATGAAATTTATTGTATCGAGTTCACAGTTATTAAAACAAATACAAGTACTTTCTGGGGTAATCAATAGTAATAATACCCTACCAATACTAGACAATTTTCTTTTTGAATTAAATCATAACGAATTAAAAATTTCGGCATCCGATTTAGAAACTACTATGAGTACCTTAGTAGAGGTTGAATCAAATTCTGTAGGCTCTATTGCTGTATCTGCACGATTACTTTTAGATACTTTAAAAACGTTTCCAGATCAGCCTCTTACATTTAAAACAGAAGAAAAAAACACCATAGAGATTAGTTCTAACCAAGGAAAATACGATATGGCTTTTTTTGATGGAAATGAATTTCCTAAAACAATATCGTTAGACGACCCTAAAAAAACACATATTCCGGGTAATATACTTGCAACAGCAATCTCTAAAACAATTTTTGCCACAGGAAATGACGATTTAAGACCTGTAATGAGTGGTGTATTTTTTCAGTTTAGTCCACAAAGTCTGACTTTTGTAGCTACTGATGCTC
Source organism: Flavobacteriaceae bacterium (assembly GCA_023700885.1). Lineage (GTDB taxonomy): Bacteria > Bacteroidota > Bacteroidia > Flavobacteriales > Flavobacteriaceae > JAGXRT01. The sequence continues at coordinate 1,634 of JAMPYA010000125.1, read as the reverse complement.
ATAAACTGGTTAAATATTCTAGAACTGATATCACATCATCTGAGGTTGCAGAATTTATAATGCCTAAAAAACCTTTGAATTTGTTAAAAAATATTTTAAGCAATTCAAACAGTGATTTAACGATAGAATATAATGACACTAACGCTAAATTTATCTTTGATAATATCGTATTGGTATGCCGTTTAATCGATGGAAAATATCCTAATTACGAAGCTGTAATCCCAAAAGAAAATCCAAATAAATTAGCTGTAGATAGAGCCTTGTTTTTAAATTCTGTAAAACGTGTTGCTATTTTCTCTAGTAAAACCACGCATCAGATTCGATTAAAAATGGCCGGAACAGAATTAAATATTTCTGCCGAAGATATTGACTATTCTAACAAAGCTGAAGAACGTTTAATGTGTGATTATCAAGGAGATGATATGCAAATTGGATTTAACTCACGTTTCTTAAGTGAAATGCTGACCAATCTAGATTCTAACGAAATATTGATTGAAATGTCCTTACCCAACAGAGCAGGAATTTTAACACCGATAGATGGTGTTGAGGAAGGCGAACAGGTTACCATGCTAGTGATGCCGGTAATGTTAAATCATTAATAATACTGAAAACCAACGATTAAATCCGCTACATAGCGGATTTTTTTTTATCTTCCCAATATGAATTTTTTAGCACATTTATATCTCTCTGGAAACAATCATAACATCATGGTTGGCAATTTTATAGCTGATGCCGTTAAAGGAAAATCTTATCTAAATTATGATGAAAAAATTCAAAAAGGAATTATTTTACACAGAGAAATTGATACATTTACAGATCAACATCCTATTGTAAGACAAAGTAAAAGGAGATTAAATATTAGATATAACCATTTTAGAGGAATCATAATCGATATTTTTTATGATCATTTCTTAGCTAAAAATTGGTCGCAATTTTCTAATATTCCACTAAACCTTTACACTACTGAAATCTATAAAATATTAGAAAAAAATAATAACATTTACCCGCCAAATGTTAAAAAATTACTTTATTTTATGGTTCTTGAAGACTGGTTGATGAGCTATCAAAATATAGATGAAATAAAAAAAGTATTAACCAGAATGAGTCAGCGTACTAAACATCAATCTTATATGGAGTTAGCAACCGAAGATCTTTTGCTTTATTATAATGATTTTGAAAATGATTTTTTGTTTTTTTTTAATGATATTATAAATTTCACTCAATCAAAAATTAAAATTTAAACGATGCCAAAAATTATTTTTTTATTGATTGCGCTTTCAATCATAAGTTGTCAAACTCAAAATATTTCTAAAAACGACAAACAAAAAGGTTTAATTGCTGAAAAAGCAATGGTAGTTTCTGCTCGTGAAGAAGCATCACAAATAGGTGTTGATATTATGAAAAAAGGCGGAAATGCTTTTGACGCTATGATTGCTACAGATTTAGCACTAGCAGTTGCCTATCCATTTGCAGGAAATATTGGTGGTGGCGGATTTATGGTTTATAGAAAAGCTAATGGTGAAATTGGCGCTCTTGATTATCGTGAAAAAGCACCAATAGCAGCTTATAAAGAGATGTATTTAGATAATGAAAGCAATATTATTGAAGGAAAAAGTACCTTAGGAGCCTTATCT
>JAMPYA010000124.1 GCA_023700885.1 Flavobacteriaceae bacterium | reverse complement strand
GTTCTAGAGCTCTTAAATATACCGATTTTCCTAGTAAAGCTTTCATTAAATATTAATTTCGCCTTTAAATACAAAAGTTGCCGGACCTTTAAGAAACACATTAGAGTAATGATTGTTTTCCTTTTTAAAAGACACTTCTAAATGACCTCCTAAAGTTTCAATTTTTAAATTATTAATATTAGTCATTTTAGCGTCATACATAGCTACGGCTACAGCCGTTGCTCCAGTACCACAAGCTAAAGTTTCATCTTCAACACCACGTTCATAGGTTCTAATTTTAAAATGATTTTCTGAGATTTTTTCTACAAAATTCACATTTGAACCTTCTTCAAAATAGGGAGCTCCATTTCTAATTTTTCTTCCTTCTGAAACTACATTACACAAATTGAGATGCGTTGTTAAAATGATGTGGTGCGGAGAACCTGAGTTAACAAAATAATAATTTTGATGGTATTCTACCTCTAAAATATCAGACATTTGTAATTCAACAATTTCACCTACAATTGATGCAAAATGTTTTCCATCAATAGCTTCAAAGGTCGTTTCTTGATCAAAAACATTTAATTTATTTGCAAATGAAACAATACAGCGACCGCCGTTGCCACACATGGTGCTTTCATTTCCATCAGAATTAAAATAGATCATTTTAAAATCATATTTATCTGAATTTTCTAGCAAAATAAGACCATCTGCACCAATTCCAAATTTTCTATTGCAAAGTTTTTCAATAAGTTTTGACGAATTTTTTGGAAATAAATCTTCACGGTTATCAATCATGATAAAATCATTTCCTGCACCTTGAAATTTTTGAAAAGCAATTGTTGTCATAGTGCAAATATAATGAAACCCATATGATTTTTTATAGAGTAGTAAATTTGTATATCATATTTAATTAAACTTTAATGTTTAATTGTTAAAAAACGTTAAATCACCGTTAATTGCATGTTAAATAAATTTTTAATTTCTTTTGAAATATTAATTTTGAATGAACAGTTAAAATTTATAATTATGAAATGTGCATTACAGAAACTCGATGCAAACACCAATTCTGCTATGCTAATTCCATATGACCAATAAAATTTATAGTGAGCTTGTCGAACTAAACAAATAAATATTCACATATGAAATAGCCATGTTTGCAAAAACACAAACTTTGATGAAAATATTTTAATCAAACTGGAGTATTCCATATGACAAATAAAAAACAAATAAAATATTCACATATGAAAAAAACTTTTGAATTAATAATCGTTTCAGCGTTGGGAGGTTGTATTACTTTGGGTTCATATTTATTTATAACTAAAAAAACTACTGAGCAACCATTTAATTCTACCGAAGTTAATGGTAAAATGATTCCGACCAATTTAAATTTTAACAAGCTTTATGCTGCTGAAAATACAGATTTTATTAAGGTTGCAGAAGAATCTCTAAATGCAGTTGTACATGTTAAAAATATTAGTATACAAACAGTTAGAGATCCTTTTGCTGAGTATTTTTATGGTAGAAGTTCAGAACGTAAGTTTGAACAAATAGGAATGGGAAGTGGCGTTATAGTCTCATCTGATGGATATATTGTTACCAATAATCATGTGGTTGAAAATGCTACAGATATTGAGATAACTTTAAACAATAAGAAAAAATATAAAGCTAAATTAATAGGAGCAGATACCAATAATGATATTGCTTTAATCAAAATTGATGTTAAAGATATGCCTTATATACCTTTTGGTAATTCTGATAATGTAAGAGTAGGCGAGTGGGTTTTAGCTGTAGGAAATCCATATAATTTAACTTCAACGGTAACAGCAGGTATAGTAAGTGCTAAAGGGCGAGATTTAGGAGGAAATAATAATATTGATTCATTTATTCAAACAGATGCTGCTGTTAATCAAGGAAATAGTGGCGGCGCATTGGTAAATACAAGAGGAGAATTAGTGGGTATTAATACCGCAATTACTTCTCAAAATGGTGGTTTTGTTGGATATTCTTTTGCAATTCCGTCTAATATTGTAAAAAAAACAATTGAAGATTTAATCGAATTTGGAAGTGTTCAAAAAGCATATTTAGGAATTTATTATGAAGAATTAAATAATGAAAAAGCTAAAGCTCTAAATGTAGATTCAGTTGAAGGAATTATAATTACTAATGTTTTAGATAAAGGCGCTGCAAAAGATGCTGGGTTATTAGAAAATGATATTATTGTTAAGATTAATGAAGTTAAAATAACAAAATTTGGAGATTTAAATGGACAATTAAAATCTAAACGACCTGGAGAAACAATTAAAATATCAGTTATCAGAAAAGGAAATTTAAAAGAATTTAATGTTAAGTTAAAAAACCAGTTTGGGAAAATTGATGTTGGTAAATTTGATTTTACAAAGTTTTATATTGGTGATGTTAAGCCAATTGGAACTGAGGATATTTTAAAATTTAAAATTAAAAATGGTTTGAAAATTAATAAAATTTCAAATTCTATACTAAAAGAAAGGTTCGGAATTAATAATGGAGATATTATTTTAGGTATTGATGATCAAATTATAAAAACAGAAAAAGAATTGGAATATCATTTAGAAAAAGGACAGGATAAACAATATGTTATATTAAAAATCTTATCAGCAAATGGTCAGTTAGAATATATCCCTATTAAAATTAACTAATAAAAATATTGCTAAAAATAAAATCCTGAAAAAATCGGGATTTTTTTGTTTTAAAAAACTTTACGAAAACGTTTGAAATATATACATTTGTAAAAAAAATTATTATGACAACAACACAATTTTACGAAACCCAACTTGTATATCAAACTAAAAAAAGAAAAGCAACAGTTGAATTTATTAAGATCGTAAGTGATTTATGGTATGATAATTCAGTTGAATTAATTCTATTTAGAAATCAACTAATAGATAGAAATGTAAGTGAGATTCTTAATTTACTAGAATATTCACGAGAATTTGTTCAAAAACCCATTTCAATTTTTGATGCCGTTGAGATTGCTCAAGAAATAAAAGATTTAAATATTAGTTTGGCTAAAATTGATGTTGGAAAATTAGTTTATGAATTTCATTTAGAGAAAAAGAATGTATCTAAAAAAGAATTTGTAAAGACAAAATTAGAAGGATCTTTTACACCAAAAGATTTTAAACCAAAAGATGTTGTTCTTTATGGGTTTGGTAGAATTGGACGTTTGTTAGCAAGAGAATTAATGGAAAAAACGGGAAGTGGTAATCAATTGCGCTTAAGAGCCATCGTTACACGAGGTGCCATTGATGCCGTTACATTAGAAAAAAGAGCTTCATTATTAAGGTTAGATTCAGTTCATGGTGATTTTCCGGGAACTGTTCAAGTTGATCTTGAAAATAAATCGCTTATAATTGATGGAACTACTGTACATATGATTGCTGCAAATACACCAGAAGAAACAGATTATACTCAATATGGAGTTAATGATGCCTTACTAATTGATAATTCTGGTGCTTATAGAGATAAAGAAAGTTTAGGTAGACATTTAAAAGCAAAGGGAATCTCTAAAGTATTATTTACAGCACCCGGAAAAGGAGTTCCGAATATTGTTTATGGTGTAAATCACAAAGAATTTTCACCTGACGAATTAGATATTTTTACAGCTGCATCTTGTACTACCAATGCTATAACTCCGGTTTTAAAAGTAATAGAAGAAAGTTTTGGTATAGAAAACGGTCATTTAGAAACCATTCACGCCTATACTAATGATCAAAATTTAGTTGATAATTTTCATAAAAAGTACAGAAGAGGAAGAGCTGCCGCTTTAAATATGGTCATAACAGAAACTGGTGCAGGAAGTGCAGTTGCATTGGCAATTCCGTCTTTAAAAGGGAAATTAACCTCTAATGCGATAAGAGTTCCTGTTCCTAATGGTTCATTGGTTGTTTTAAACTTGAGAATCAGTATACCGGCAAGCAGAGAAACAATAAATACCACCATGAAAAAATATGCTTTAGAAGGTGATTTAGTTGAGCAAATTAAATATTCATTAAATAATGAATTAGTATCCTCTGATATTGTAGGCACATCAGCTCCTGCAATTTTTGACAGTAACGCTACAATTGCTACCAACGACGGTAAAAATATTGTTTTATATGTTTGGTACGATAATGAATATGGATATAGCCATCAAGTAATTCGTTTAGCTAAGTACATTGCTAAAGTTCAGCGATTTTCGTATTACTAAAATATATACTAATTATAACCAATCCTAAATTTGTGTTGGTTAAAAAGAACTTGGGTCAGAATACTAATTAAACTCTACCCCATTTTTCCATAAACATCCTATCAACATAATGCAAATCTATCATTTGGTTGTATTATATTCATTTTAACATCATATGATTATTCAATAGTATATACCATGATTTTTGAAATTTACTTTATAGTAAATTGGTTTCATTTTATTAATAAATTAAAGGTATATGTGAATATTATTTTATGATTTATAATTTCTATTGATAAAATCTTATAAAAATTCATTAACGATATTAAAAAACAATTAAAATAACAATAATGATTTTCCTTTTTTAGTTAACTTGTGTTAATTGAAATTGATAGGAGGTATGGATAATTATTCTTTTTTAAGTAATGCAGAAAGTGGCGTGATAGATTTATATTATCAGCAGTTTCTGAAGAATCCGGCCTCGGTAGGCGACGGTTGGAGAAATTTCTTTGAAGGTTTTGAATTTGCTAGAAAAAATTATGATACTGAAATTCCTAACGAATTTCACAAGGAATTTAAAGTTGTTAACCTAATTAATGGCTATCGAACCCGTGGTCATTTATTTACAAAAACCAATCCAGTTCGTGTTCGAAGAACTTATACACCAACGTTAGATATTGAAAACTTTGAATTAAATCAAACCGATTTAGAAACCACCTTTCAGGCAGGTACAATTATTGGTATTGGTACTGCCAAACTCAAAGATATCATCACTCATTTAAAACAAACCTATTGTCAGTCTATTGGAGCAGAATACATGTATATCCGTAAACCTGAGATAATTGAATGGTTTCAAAAAAAAATGGAAATTTCCAGAAATACCCCTACCTATACTGTTAATGAGAAGATTGATATTTTAAATAAATTAAATAAAGCGGTTGTATTTGAGAGTTTTTTACACACTAAATTTGTAGGACAAAAGCGTTTTTCATTAGAAGGAGCTGAGGCTATCATCCCTGCTTTAGATGCCATGTTTGAAAAAGGTTCCGAAATGGGAGCTATGGATTTTGTAATTGGAATGGCGCATCGGGGTCGTTTAAATGTGCTTGCCAATATTTTAGGTAAGCAATTTAAAGATATTTTTATAGAATTTGAGGGAATTGAAAACGATGAATCATTGATAAACGGTGATGTAAAATATCATTTGGGACACACCAACCAACGGCTAAGCAAATCAGGAAAGAATATATTTTTAAGTTTGGCACCCAACCCTTCACATCTAGAAGCTGTTGATGCGGTAGTAGAAGGAATCGCTCGTGCAAAAATTGATTTTGCATATGATAATGATTATGCTAAAGTTTGCCCAGTACTTATTCATGGAGATGCTGCATTAGCCGGTCAAGGTCTTGTGTATGAAGTTATTCAAATGAGTCAATTAGATGGTTATAAAACAGGAGGAACCATTCATTACGTCATTAACAATCAGGTCGGATTTACTACCAATTATTTAGATGGACGTTCCAGTACCTATTGTACCGATGTCGCTAAAGTAGTGTTGTCTCCAGTTTTTCACGTAAATGGCGATGATGTAGAAGCTCTAGTATATGTGTCACAGTTAGCCATGGAGTTTCGTCAACAATTTCAGAAAGATGTTTTTATTGATGTTTTATGTTATCGTAAATACGGACATAATGAAGGTGATGAACCTCGTTTTACGCAACCTTTATTATATAAAACAATTGAAACTCATCCCAATCCGAAAGAAATTTACAGTCAACAATTAATAGCTCAAGGTGTTATTAAACCTGATTTAGTAACAGAGATGGAAAAAGCATTTAAAGAGACTCTTCAATTAAAGTTAGAGGAAGCTAAATCAACTGAAAAAGAAGAAACTTCTTTGTCCTTAAGTGGTTTGTGGAAGGGACTGAGAACTGCTGTTTCCAAAGATTTTGTAAAATCTCCCAAAACAGCGATTGATAAAAATTTGTTTGTAAAAATTGCACAAGAAATTTCAACATTACCAAAAGATAAAAAATTTTTTAAAAAAATTAAAAAGTTGTTTGGTGATCGTATTTCTATGATTGAGAACGATACCTATGATTGGGCAATGGGAGAACTTATGGCCTATGCAAGTTTAATGAATGAAGGTCATAGTGTGCGTATTAGTGGTCAGGATGTTGAAAGAGGTACCTTCTCACACCGTCATGCAATTGTAAAAGTAGAGGAATCCGAAGAAGAGTATATACCTTTAAATAATTTCGGAGCCCAAGGAAAACTTAAAATCTATAATTCATTATTATCTGAATATGGAGTATTAGGTTTTGAATTTGGATATGCTTTAACTACTCCCAATTCTTTGACGATTTGGGAAGCTCAGTTTGGAGATTTTTATAACGGCGCTCAAATTATTATTGATCAATACATCGCCTCTGCCGAATATAAATGGAGAAGAATGAATGGCTTGGTTTTATTATTACCACATGGTTATGAAGGTATGGGGCC
>JAMPYA010000123.1 GCA_023700885.1 Flavobacteriaceae bacterium | reverse complement strand
TTAAAAGTGTATTTATTTAAAATAAGTTCTTCATTTACATCATGATGCGAAGCATCTATATAAGCAATTTTATTAGGATTTAAATTAACAGAAATAGCATTAACTAAAGTTGAAATAATATCACAAGAACTTCCTAAAACAGCTATTTCATTTGTTGCAAAATGCCCAAAATTCCGCAGCGGTAACTTAGTGTGTTTTTGATGCTTTTTCATATTATTATAAACTATAATCTGATTTGCCTCCAGTTTTTTCTAGCAACATTATTTCCTTTATAATCATTGCTTTAGAAACAGATTTACACATATCATAAACCGTTAAAGCAGCAGCAGAAACACCAGTTAAAGCTTCCATTTCAACTCCGGTTTTTCCTTCCATTGTAACGGTGCAAATTAATTCTATTTCTAATTTATTTATAATATTGATATCAATTTCAACCCCATCAATTAATAAGGGGTGACACATCGGAATTAACTCATGTGTTTTTTTTACTGCCTGAATTCCGGCAATAATAGCCGTTTGAAAAACAGCCCCTTTTTTAGTAACCAATTCATTATTTTCAAATAGACTGATTAATGCTTCGCCTAAAAACATGGTAGCTTTTGCAGTTGCTTTTCTGTGAGATATTTTTTTATCTCCCACATTGACCATTTTGGGTTGTTGTTTTTTATTGAGATGAGAAAATTCCATAATATGATTTTTTAGCGATAGGGTAAATAGGGTAATGAACTTCCTTTTTTAAATTCAGATTTTTCGGCAGTTAGTTCTAGAAAACCATCAGCTTCGACTAAGTTAACTAAATCTGCTGAACCATTTCCCATAATTGGTGTTGCGAATAGCATACCGTCTTTATTGGTGATTATTACTTGTAAATAATACGTTAAATCAGACTTAAACGTAAAATCCTCTTCTAAAATAGCTAAGTTATTTGACTCAAAATCTAAGCCTACTGATTTTAAATACCAAGGTTTAAAATATTTAATAAAGTTTAGAAAAGTAGCCACCGGATTTCCTGGAAAAGCAAATATTGTTTTACTTCCTTTTTTTCCAAACCAAAAAGGTTTTCCCGGTTTTTGTTTTACACTGTGAAAGCATTTTTTAACTTCTAATTCCTCAAGAACTTGAGGTAAAAAATCGAATTTTCCTTTGCTGACTCCGCCACTAAAAATTAAAATATCAAAATCTTTTAAAATTTGGTCAATTTCTTTTAACAATACTGCTTTGTCATCATTTAAATGAAATAAATCGGCATCTAAATTTAGTTCATTCAGCAAAGCTAAAACGGAATAAACATTGCTTTTTCTAATTTGAAATGGTTTTGGTGTTTGGTTTACATTTACTAATTCATCACCGGTAGCAATAATAGCAATTCTTGGTTGTTTAGCAACTTTGACATGAGTCTTGCCCACGGTAGCTAATACACCAATTTCTGCAGCTCCAATAATAGTATTCTCAGAAATTAAAAGCTCATTTTCTTTTTTATCAAACCCTTTTGGATGTATATTTTTAAAATAACTAATTTCATCAATCAAAACTTTTGCAATTCCGTTTTCAATGTTAATTTGTTCATAAGGAATAACGGCATCTGTATTTAAGGGAAGTATAGCGCCAGTCATCGCTTCGATGCAATAATCTGGATTATTTAAATTAATTTGTGCTTTACCTGCTGCTTGAATATCTTCAATTTTGAAACTCCTAATTCCTTTGTCAAAACTAGCTTTTGAAATAGCAATTCCATCCATGCTAACTCTATCAAATGGAGGGAAATCGCGATCGGCAAAAACCGACTCTTTTAAAACTCTGCTTAAAGTATTGGTTAACGGAATGGTTTCTACACCAAAAATTTCTGTATTATTTAATATAATTGAAGTAGCCTCTTTTACACTAATAAAATTCATAACTCCTTTTTTAACCACCTATGTTAGACATGCTTTCAGAAATATTGAGATTATTTCTGTTTTGTTCTGCAACAAATCCATTTTCTGGTTTGTGATGAACTGTATTGATAAAAAGTTCTTTTAAATCTTGATCATTAGCGCCATTTCTAAGAAAATCGCGAACACTAAAAACACCTTCATCAAACAAACAATTTTTAAACATTCCGGTTGATGTTATTCTGATACGATTACAATCATTGCAAATGGTTCTGGTAAATGCCGGAATAATTCCGAAAGTACCTTTATAAGTTGGAATTTGATAGTTTACAGAGGTTGATGATTTTGTTGATTCTATTGGGTTTATATCTGAGTAATGACCCTGTATGTGAGCAAGTATCGTCTTAAAATCCCATAATTGATTAAAATCTTTTTGGCCAATTCCGTTAAAAGGCATCTCTTCAATAAATCTTACGGCAATGTTTTCATTTTTAGTAAGTTCAATAAAATTTATTATTTCATCGGTATTTACATCAGATTGTACTACAAAATTGAGTTTTAATTTTATTTTTTTGGATGATTTCAAAAAATTAAACGATTCCATTACCTTTGAAAATGAATCCTGACGGGTTATTGTTTCAAATCGATCTGATTTTAAAGTATCTAGACTTAAATTAATCGATTTTATTTTCTGTAATTTTTCAATTTCTTCGAGATATTTTGGTAAAAGAACTCCATTTGTTGTGATATTTATTTCATCTAAATTTTCATTAAAAGACAACATTTCTAAAAAATTCATAAAATCGTGTCTAACAAAAGGTTCGCCTCCGGTAAGTCTTACTTTATTAACCCCTAATTCGCTTAAAACACGCGTTATGCGATACATTTCTTTAAATGTTAACAACTGTTTGCGTTCAACAAACTTGTTTCCAGCTTCTGGCATACAATATTGACAACGCAAATTACAGCGATCTGTAATTGCAAGTCGCAAATAATTGATGGTTCGTCCGTGTTTGTCAAATAGTTGATTCATTGAGTTTTTATATTGAATGCAAAGTTACAAAAATTAAGCACTAATAGGTCTTAATTGCATTGACTCAAATATTACAAAAGGTTTTTTTGATAAAAAATAAACATTTCACTGTGCATTTTTAGAAAAGGCACTATTTTTGTTTTTAGAATCAAAAAAAATAATGTGATGAGTTTAGATATTCAAACTGCAAGAGAACAATTATCAAATAAAGGATTTTTAGATGTTGAGGTGCCCAAAACAATAGATTTGATTTCAGAAATCAAAAAATTGAAAAAGGAAAAAAATGCTGTTATTTTAGCACATTATTATCAAGAGCCAGCCATTCAGGATATTGCAGATTATGTAGGTGATAGTTTAGGTTTATCTCAGGAAGCAGCTAAGGTTGAAGCAGATTTAATTGTTTTTGCAGGCGTGCATTTTATGGCAGAAACCGCTAAAATTTTAAATCCTTCTAAAAAAGTCATCATTCCAGATTTTAATGCAGGTTGTTCGCTTGCTGAAGATTGTGAGGCGGCAGATCTTCAAAAACTGAAGGATAAACATCCTAATCATATCGTTGTTACTTATGTAAATACCACCGCGGCTGTTAAAGCCATTAGTGATATTACTTGCACATCATCCAATGCCAAAAAAATTATAGATTCAATTCCAATAGATCAGCCCATTATTTTTGCACCCGATAAAAATTTAGGGGCTTATCTCAATCAAATTACCGGTAGAAATATGTTATTGTGGGAAGGTTCTTGTATTGTTCATGAAGCTTTTTCTATCGATAAGTTGCTGTTAACACATCAAAAAAACCCTAAAGCTAAAATTATAGCGCATCCAGAATCAGAAGAACATATTTTAAAAACCGCAGTATATATCGGATCTACATCCGGCATGATCAATTATGTAAAAAATAGTCCGGCAGATGAATTTATTGTGGCAACAGAAGCAGGAATATTACATGAAATGCAGAAGGAAGTTCCTCATAAAAAATTGATACCAGCACCTGCTAAAGAAAATAATACTTGTGCTTGCTCTGAATGTCCGTATATGAAAATGAATACGCTTCAAAAACTGTATATTTGTATGAAATATGAGTTGCCTGAAGTAAATGTTTCAGAAGATATAAGAGTTAAAGCATTAATTCCTATCCAACGCATGTTAGAAATTTCGGCTAAGTAATGAGTATTATAAAATCAGACATTTTAATATTAGGATCCGGAATTGCAGGACTTACTATTGCTATAAAAACAGCAATGGCTTTTCCTAATAAAAATGTATTTGTTGTTACTAAAGCAGATGAAAGTGAATCTAATACCAAATATGCTCAAGGAGGTATAGCTGTGGTATGGGATAAGTTAGATTCTTTTGAAAGTCATATTCAAGATACCTTAAAAGCCGGCGATTATATCAATGATTTAGAGGTTGTTAAAATGGTTATTGAAGAAGCACCTGAGTGTTTAATGAAATTAATTAATTGGGGTGCAGAGTTTGATTTTGACAAAAAAGGAGATTTAGATCTTGGTAAAGAAGGCGGACATTCTGCACATCGAATTATTCATCATAAAGATATTACAGGATTAGAAATTGAATTAACCTTATTAGATCAAATTGCCAAACTGCCGAATATTACTTTATTGCCCTATCATTTTGCCATCGATTTAATTACAGAGCATCATACAGAAGGAAAGAAAATTGTTTCTGAAGATGAGCCAATTAATTGTTATGGTGCCTATATCATGAATCAGAAAACGCAATCAATAGATACTTATGTTTCTTCAGTAACTATAGTAGCTACAGGCGGAATCGGACAAGTGTATGCATCGACTACAAATCCGACAATTGCGACCGGAGACGGAATTGGAATGGCTTTTAGAGCCAAAGCAAAAATTACTGAAATGGAGTTTGTTCAGTTTCACCCTACGGCATTATATCGTCCCGGAGAAAGTCCTGCTTTTTTAATTTCTGAAGCAGTACGTGGGTTTGGAGCCTATCTTAGAAATAAGGAAGGAAATCGTTTTATGTTAAAAGTTGATGAAAGAGCCGAATTAGCCTCAAGAGATATTGTTGCACGAGCCATCAATATTGAATTGTTAAAAACAGGTGAAGAATGTGTTTATTTAGATTGTACCCATTTAGATTTAACCGCTTTTAAAAATCATTTTCCCAATATTTATGAAAAATGTTTATCTATTGGAGTAGATGTTGCAAAAGATTTTATTCCGGTGGTTCCTGCATCTCATTATTTATGTGGCGGTATTACGGTTGATAAGAAAGGAAAGACATCCATCAACAATCTTTTTGCCTGTGGTGAATGTTCTAGAACAGGATTGCATGGTGCTAACCGTTTAGCATCTAATTCATTGTTAGAAGCTTTAGTTTATGCGCAAAATATTGCAGAAGAAATAATTACGAACACTAATTATTTGAAAGAAAAATTAGTTCAAGTTCCAGAATGGAATGAAGAAGGCACCACAGCTCCCGATGAGCTGATTTTAATATCACACAACCGAAAAATGGTACAAACCATTATGAGTAATTTAGTAGCTATTGTAAGATCTAACGAACGCTTAGAGAAGGCTCTAGATCAACTCAATTATTTATATCAAGACACCGAAAAATTATATAACAAAACAAAACTTTCGCCACAATTGTGTGAACTGAGAAATCTGAATGCTATCGCCTTTTTAATAGTTACTCAATCTTTGGAACGTAAAGAAAATAAAGGTGCTTTTTATAGTTTAGATAATTTGTAATTAATTTTCTTTATTACTTTTTTATTCTTTTTTTACTTGTTAATTATGAGTTTATAACTAAATTTATAGGGTATAAATAGTAAATCAATTCTAAATGCAAATTGTTGCAAAAATTTCTACTATTATAATTTTATTAATTAATATTAGTTGTAATAATATTGATCCGTGTGGTGATGGAGTTTTGGCTTCAACCGGACCACCGATTTTTGAATTGAAAATTGCAGATAAAACAACCGGTGAAAACCTGATTACTAACGGTACATATGCTGCTAATCAAATAACAATTACCGATATCAACGGAAAAAATATTGAATATTTTTTTGTTTATGAAAATCAGCGTAACACTTTTCGAATTATGCCTCAATCTACTTTAAATGATGTTGGTATTAAAAAAATTCTATTTAAAATAGATCCATTAATTGTAATTGAATTAGAAGTAAATATTTATGAAGGGAGAGGAGAATGTTTTGTAAATTATTTTGCAAGAGATTATAAATCAAATAATTATCAATATGAAATAACTAATGAAGGCTTATTAATTATCAAATTATAAATCATGAAAAAATCTGTTTTAACTATTGTGTTTCTAGGTATTTCATTATTCTTTAGCGAAAGTCTTTTTGCTCAGTCTGATTGTAAAGTATTGAATGATTCTATCAACCAATCGTATGCCGGTAAATGCAAAAAGGGATTGGCCTACGGAAAAGGAATTGCTAAAGGAATAGATACGTATGAAGGTAATTTTAAAAACGGATTACCACATGGTAATGGGACTTATTATTATAAAGATGGAAGCTATTTTACAGGAAATTGGAAAAATGGATTGAAAAATGGTGAAGGAAAATTGGTTACAATTATTAATGAAAGAGAAATTATAAAAGAAGGTATTTGGAAAGAAAACATTTATATAGGAGAAAAACCTCCAATACCGTATCTGATAAAAAATAAAATAGGCGTTGAACGATATTCAATTTCTAAGGAAGGAGATAAACAACAAAGAGTTTTAATTCAGTTTTTTCAAAATGGAGCTATTAATACTTCTGTTGAAAACGTAAGATTCGAGGCAAGTAGTGGCAGACAAGTT
>JAMPYA010000122.1 GCA_023700885.1 Flavobacteriaceae bacterium | reverse complement strand
TACAGGTTTTCCGTTTTTATGAACTTCATAATGTAAATGAGGACCTGTAGATCTTCCGGTATTTCCAACAAATCCGATTAAATCACCTCGTTTAACTCTTTGACCGGTTCTAACATTGTAATTACTTAAATGTGCATAAATCGTAGAATATCCATAACCGTGACTTATTTCAATATGTCTTCCAAAACCAGATACAGAGTTATCCGCTTTTCTGACTACTCCATTTCCTGTTGCATAAATTGGAGTACCTGTTTTAGCAGTAAAATCCATTCCTTGATGCATCTTTCTCACTTTAGTAAATGGATCTTTTCGCCAACCATAACCCGAAGCCATCCGTTTTAAATAATCTACTCTAACTGGCTGAATAGCAGGTATTGCTGCTAATAACTGTTCTTTATTTTCAGCCAATTTCACAATTTCATCCAACGATTTTGACTGAATATACAATTGCTTTGTAATGATGTCCATTTTTTGAGCAGCATCTGTTATCATTTTAGAATTATCAAATCCTTCTAATGATTTATATCGATTTATACCTCCAAAACCTGCTTTTCTTTGATCCTCTGGTATCGGATTTGCTTCAAAATAAAGTCTATAAATATTGTTGTCTCGTTCTTGTATTTCACCTAAAACTTCTTGAACCTCATCCATTTTTTTATCAAGTAATCCGTACTCTAACTTCATTTTATCTACCTCACGCTTCAAATATTTTTCGTTTGGAGATTCTAATATTTTATAAGAAAGATAGACAAAGAACAAACCAAACAGTGCTGCAGCCAATAAAAAGAGAAAAGTTCCTCTTAAACTGATTAAGCGTGATTTAATTTTTTTATAAGATAACGATTCAACATCGTAATAATATTTTACTCTCCTCATAATCCTAAAAATATACTATTTTTGCATCAAACATTTATAACTTTTAATATGCATTTTTAGTATGTTGGCAAACAAAAATACAAAATGTTTTCCAACTTAAAAGATGAACAATCATTTTAGCTATTTAGTAAGAATTATGACATCACAAGAAATTAGACAGCAGTTTTTAGATTTTTTTCAATCAAAACAACATAAAATAGTAGCATCTGCCCCAATGGTTATCAAAGATGACCCTACTTTGATGTTTACAAACGCTGGAATGAATCAGTTTAAAGAATATTTTTTAGGTCAAAAAACTGCTGAAATTAAACGAATTGCCGATACCCAAAAATGTTTACGCGTTTCTGGTAAACATAACGATTTAGAAGAGGTTGGGATTGATACCTATCATCATACGATGTTTGAAATGTTGGGAAACTGGAGTTTTGGCGATTATTTTAAAAAAGAAGCCATTGATTGGGCTTGGGAATTGTTAACTGAAGTTTATAAAATTGATAAAAATAATTTATACGTTTCCGTTTTTGAAGGTTATAAAGATGAAAATTTAGCTTTTGACCAAGAAGCATATGATTTATGGAAAACAATTGTTCCTGAAGACCGCATCATTTTAGGAAATAAAAAAGATAATTTTTGGGAAATGGGAAATCAAGGTCCGTGTGGTCCTTGTTCAGAAATTCACGTCGATTTACGTTCAGAAGATGAAAAAGCTCAAATTCCAGGAAGAGATTTAGTAAATAATGACCATCCTCAAGTTGTAGAGATTTGGAATTTAGTTTTTATGGAATTTAACCGTAAAGCTGATGGGGCTTTAGAAAAACTTCCCGAGCAACATGTAGATACCGGGATGGGCTTTGAGCGTTTGTGTATGGCATTACAAGGAAAAAAATCAAATTACGATACCGATGTATTTCAACCCATCATCCAAGAAATTGAAAAAATAACACAACATTCATACAAAAAAGACGAAAAAACCACCATTGCCATTCGGGTAATTGCAGATCATATCAGAGCAGTATCATTTTCAATTGCCGATGGTCAATTGCCATCAAATACGGGTGCTGGTTATGTAATTAGAAGAATTTTAAGACGTGCCATTCGTTATGGATTTACATTTTTAAATCAAAAAGAAGCATTTATTTACAAACTTGTAGAGGTGTTAAGTGAACAAATGGGAACTGCATTTCCAGAATTAAAACATCAAAAGACACTAATTTCAAGAGTTATCCAAGAAGAAGAAAATTCTTTTTTACGCACTTTAGGTCAAGGTTTAGGTTTATTAGACAACCTCATTAATGCAATGGATAGCAAGGTTTTATCTGGAAAAAAAGCATTTGAATTATATGATACCTTTGGATTTCCAATAGATTTAACCGCTTTAATTTTACGCGAAAAAGGATTGTGTTTAGATGAAAATGAATTTGCAGTAGAAATGGAAAAACAAAAATCACGTTCTAGAGCTGCTGCAGAAGTAGATACTGATGATTGGGTAATGTTAAGTGATGTTGAACCAGAAGGTTTTGTGGGTTATGATTCTTTAGAAGAAGTTATAAAAATTGCTCGTTATAGAAAAGTGACCTCTAAAAAAGAAGGAACTTTATTTCAGTTGGTTTTTAACAAAACTCCATTTTATCCGGAAGGTGGTGGTCAAGTTGGCGATCAAGGAATCTTAAAAAATACTTTAGGAGAAAAATATCATATCATTGATACCAAAAAGGAAAACAACTTAATTATCCATTTTGTTAAGAAATTACCAACTGCTCTTGATGAAAATTTTATTGCAAGTGTAGATGTTGTTGCTCGTCAAAAAACAATGGCAAATCACACTGCAACACATTTAATGCATCAGGCTTTACGTGCTGTTTTAGGAACGCATGTTGAACAAAAAGGATCTATGGTAAATGCTCATAATTTACGTTTTGACTTTTCTCACTTTTCAAAATTGACCTCCGAGGAAATTATCGAAGTTGAAAACTTTGTTAACGAAAAAATAAAAGCCAACTTATTGTTAATAGAAAACAGAAATATTCCAATTAAAAAAGCTTTAGAAAAAGGAGCGATGGCGCTTTTTGGTGAAAAATATGGCGATACGGTAAGAACCATTGAATATGGTGATTCTGTTGAATTATGTGGCGGAACTCACGTTCAAAATACGGCTGATATTTGGTATTTTAAAATTACTACGGAAACTGCCATTGCTGCCGGAATGCGAAGAATTGAAGCTATTACCGGAGAGGATGCCAAAGCCTATTTCTTAAAGCAGGAATCTGAGCTTAATCAAGTAAAACAACTATTAAAAAATGTTCCAGATACGGTAAAAGCAATTGAATCATTGCAAGATGAAAATTCAGCACTTAAAAAACAAGTTGAACATTTATTAAAAGAAAAAGCGGGAAATCTTAAACATGATTTGATCGCCCAAAAAGAGCTTATCAACGGTGTTAATTTTATCAGTACTTTGGTTGATTTGGATAATCAAACCATTAAAAATTTGACGTTTGAATTGCAAGACCAAGTAGAAAATCTATTTTTTATTGTCGGAAGCAATTATGATGATAAAGTTTCATTAACGATTTCTATCGCTAAAAATTTAGTAGATGAAAAGGGTTTAGATGCTAGTAAAATAGTCCGAGAATTGGGTAAATTTATTAATGGTGGCGGCGGCGGACAAGCATTTTTTGCTACTGCTGGAGGTAAAAATCCGGATGGTTTAACAAAAGCGATAGAACAAGCTAAAGGTTATTTATAAAAAAGTAGCTGGTAGCAAGTATCAGGTATCAAGACTTTTATTAATTTTTACAAGATACTAACTGCCAAATACTAGATACTAGATACCAGATACTAGATACCAAAAATGAAATTCAGAACTGAAATATCGCTATCAAAACAAGAACAAGTTTTAAATTACGATTCGAAAACGTTTTTAATAGGTTCTTGTTTTGCTGAGAATATGAGTGATAAACTGAATTATTTCAAATTTCAATATTTGTTAAATCCATTTGGTATTTTATTTCATCCAGTTGCTATTGAAACTGCTTTTAAAGACATTATAAAGCAACGGATTTATAATGTGGATGATTTATATTTTCACAATGAGCTTTGGCAAAGTTTTAATCATCATTCGGCATTTTCATCTACATCAAAAACTACGATTTTAAAAAATATTAACGAATCAAATAAAAACGCCTTTTTATTTTTAAAAAACGCAACTCATATTATTATTTCTTTAGGAACTGCTTGGGTTTATGAGTTTACAGAAAAAAATCATTTAGTTGCCAATTGCCATAAAATACCTCAAAAAAAGTTCACAAAAAGACTTCTAAGCTTAACTGAAATTGAACAAAGTATTCAAAATATACTTGTCATAATTACTCAATTTAACCCAAAAGTAACGGTTCTTTTTACAGTAAGTCCGGTGCGTCATTTAAGTAACGGAATTGTAGAAAACAATCAAAGTAAAGCATTACTTCTTACTGCAGTTCATCAAGTTATCAATCAAAAAAACAGCTTTTATTTTCCTTCGTTTGAAATTATGATGGATGATTTACGCGATTACAGATTTTATAAAAGTGACATGATTCATCCTAACGATTTGGCAGTTGATTATATTTGGGAACAATTCAAAAAAACTTGGATTGATGAAAATTCCTACCCACTAATGGATGAAGTTGATGATGTGCAAAAAGCGCTGAAACACAGACCATTTAATGAAGATAGCCCAAAACATCAAGTGTTTTTAAAAAATCTTCAACAAAAAATAGAACATTTGTCGTATAAACACCAAATTCATTTCTAACGATTTCGTTAATTATTTTGATAAAAAAGCCATAAAAAAGTATTTCAGCTTTATCTTTGCTATGAATTAATTTTCAATGATTTTATGAATAAAAAAGTCCTTTTAATGATTTTAGACGGATGGGGAAAAGCACCCAATCCAAAAGTTTCTGCAGTTGATTTAGCCAAAACACCTTTTATAGATTCTCTTTACACCGATTATCCGAATGCTTCTTTACGAACCGATGGTCTTAACGTCGGATTGCCAGATGGTCAAATGGGAAACAGTGAAGTTGGACACATGAATTTGGGTGCAGGAAGAATTGTATATCAGGATTTTGTAAAAATTAATTGGGCTGTTGAAAATAAAACACTTCAACAAGAAAAAGTATTGATAGATGCTTTAAATTACGCTAAAACTAACCATAAAAAAGTTCACTTATTAGGATTATTATCAGATGGGGGAGTTCATTCACATATGAACCATTTAAAAGGATTAATCAATACCTGTCATGATTTTGGTTTATCGGATGTATTTGTTCATGCATTTACAGATGGTAGAGACGTTGATCCGAAATCGGGAATCGGATTTATCCAAGAAATAGAAACACATCTAAAAAAAACAACCGGAAAATTAGCCTCTATTATTGGTAGGTATTACGCAATGGATCGCGATAAACGTTGGGAAAGAGTTAAAATAGCTTATGATTTATTGGTAAACGGAATTGGTGAATTAAGTTCTAACGCCACTGAATCACTTCAAAAAAGTTATGAAAATGGGATTACTGATGAATTTATCAAACCAATTATAATGGTAAATGAAAAACATGATCCGATAGCAACAATTAAAAATGATGATGTCATTATTTTCTATAATTTCAGAACTGATCGTGGTCGTGAACTAACAGAAGTGCTTTCACAAAAAGATTTTCCAGAATTTGGAATGAAAAAATTATCGTTATATTATGTTACTTTAACTAATTACGATGAAACTTTTCAAAATGTGAAAGTGGTTTATGAAAAAGATAATCTTAGCGAAACTTTGGGTGAAATTTTAGAGAAAAACAATAAAACACAAATCAGAATCGCAGAAACAGAGAAATATCCGCATGTTACTTTTTTCTTTTCAGGTGGAAGAGAAACAGCATTTATCGGCGAAAAACGATTGTTATGTCCATCACCAAAAGTTGCTACCTACGATTTACAACCTGAGATGAGTGCTTTTGAAATTAAAAATGCCATTATTCCGGAAATTATAAACCAAACAACCGATTTTATCTGTTTAAATTTTGCAAACGGAGATATGGTTGGACATACAGGAGTATTAGAAGCAGCCATAAAAGCTTGTGAAACAGTTGATGTTTGCGTAAAAGAAATTGTTGAAAATGCGAATGAACACAATTACACAACCATAATTATTGCCGACCATGGAAACTGCGAAACCATGATCAATGAAGATGGAAGTCCGAATACGGCTCATACCACCAATCCGGTGCCAATTATTTTAATTGATAAGGATTTAAAATCTATTAAAAGTGGTATCTTAGCGGATGTTGCGCCAACCATTTTAAAATTAATAGGAATAGAGAAACCAGCGGTTATGAATCAAGAATCACTTATTTAAAATTGGATATCAATGAAAAAATATTTAACATTAATGATCACACTTATTTTGTTTTCTAGTTGTAATGCACAACAAAAAAAAACCAATGCTACTGTTGTTGACGGTAATTTAGTTGGAATTGCTAATAGAGCAATGTTACAACAAGCTCCATTTAACTCATGGTTTGATTTATTTTATAAAGATTATCAGGTTGACGAAACCATTATTTCTCAACTAAAACCACATATGAAAGATGTAAAAATTAAAATTTTTATGGGTACTTGGTGTGGAGATAGCAAAGTTGCAACGCCACCATTTTATAAAATAATGGATGCATTACAATTTGATGAAAAAAATATTGAACTAATTACAGTTGACAGAAAAAAATCTACTCCGGAAAACGATCAACAAGGATTTGACATACAAAGAGTTCCGACCATCATTTTATTTAGAAACAATAAAGAAATTGGACGATTTGTAGAATATC
>JAMPYA010000121.1 GCA_023700885.1 Flavobacteriaceae bacterium | reverse complement strand
ATTTTTTATTTAAAAGCCGGTATTCCTGTTACATCAAATCCTGTAATTAATAAATGAATGTCATGTGTTCCTTCATAAGTGATAACACTTTCTAAATTCATCATATGACGCATGATAGAATAATCACCTGTAATTCCCATAGCTCCTAATACTTGACGAGCTTCGCGTGCAATTTCTAAAGCCATATTTACATTATTGCGTTTTGCCATAGAAATTTGGGCAGAGGTTGCTCTATTTTCATTGCGCAATTGTCCAAGTCTGAAAGTTAAAAATTGTGCTTTGGTAATTTCAGTAATCATTTCTGCTATTTTTTTCTGTTGTAGTTGAAAAGAAGCAATTGGTTTCCCAAATTGAATACGTTCTTTTGAATAGCGTAATGCAGTATCATAGCAATCCATCGCAGCACCAATAGCACCCCAAGCAATTCCGTAACGAGCAGAATCCAAACAAAGTAAAGGAGCTCCCAATCCATCTTTATTTGGTAAAATATAATCTTTAGGAATTTTGACATTATCAAAAATTAATTCACCGGTAGAGGAAGCTCTTAACGACCATTTATTATGTGTTTCTGGAGTTGTAAAACCCTCCATTCCACGCTCTACAATCAAACCTTTAATTCTTCCTGTTTCATCTTTTGCCCAAACAACAGCAATATCTGCAAATGGAGCATTTGAAATCCACATTTTAGCACCATTTAATAGGTAATAATCACCCATATCTTTTATTTTGGTTTCCATCCCTCCAGGGTTAGAACCATGGTTGGGCTCTGTTAAACCAAAACACCCCATAAATTCGCCACTAGCTAATTTTGGAAGGTATTTTCTTTTTTGATCTTCGGATCCAAATTTGTAAATAGGATACATTACTAAAGATGATTGAACTGATGCAGTAGACCGAACACCAGAATCACCTCGTTCAATTTCTTGCATAATTAATCCATAGCTAATTTGGTCTAAACCAGCGCCACCATATACTTCCGGAATATAGGGGCCAAAAGCACCAATATCAGCTAATCCTTGAATAATGGATGTAGGGAATTCTGCTTTTTGAGCAGCCTCTTCAATTATTGGAGTTACAGATCTTTTAACCCATTCGCGGGCTGCATCTCTAACGAGCTTATGTTCTTCGGATAATAAATCATCTAAAAAGTAATAATCCGGAGCTTGAAATAAATCTTGAGCCATCTTTTTTTAATTTTTTTCAAAGTTACATATTCTATATTTCTTTTCATTATTAATAAAAAAAACTTAGAGGAATTTGATGATTAACTATAAGTAACATTTATTGCAAAAAATGAACTTATGTAACAAAATTTGCATTTTCGTATTTAGAATCATTTTAATTAAGAGAATTAATTATCTTAATTAGTTGAATTACAATGTACAACAATTTTTTAAAAAATGATTTTTATCATATTTTAAGTGGAGGATTAATGCTTAAATTTACGAATGAATAATAGGGTTCTTTCGAGGTTATGATAATTTCAAATTAGATTTTTTTTAATTATTATTATAATCCTCCTAAGATTTCAATTCAAATTGTTTAATATAAATAATGGTAATTTATCTTAAAATTTAAAAAAGTAAAATTATTGTTAAATAAAAAATCCTGATAAAAAGCATTAAAATTAAATCATCATGGAAGATAAAAGTAAAAATTCAAGAAGGAGTTTTCTTGATAAAAGTTTAAAACTTGGATTACTTGGTGTAGTGGGTGGTGTAGTTGCTACAAAATTAGTTGATGCAACTGCACAAGAAGGAGATACCGTTAGGGTATTAACTCAAGACGGGAAAGTAATGGAAGTAGATTCAAATGCTGTTAAAGATATACAGCATAGTCATGAATCAGAAGACTATAATGTTCGCGAAGGTTTCCCGGGTCGAAAATTTGTAATGGTTGTTGACTTAGCAAAATGTAAAAACGCTTTAAAATGTGTTGATGTTTGTCATAAAGAGCACCACGTACATACACCAAACGCTTGGTTAAAAGTGTTTAAAATGAAAGACAATGAAAATAGTTCACCTTATTGGATGCCAATGTTTTGTCAACATTGTGATAAACCAGCTTGTGTAACTGTTTGTCCTGTTGATGCTACTTTTAAACGCCGAGATGGTATTGTATTAATTGATAACGAACGTTGTATTGGGTGTCGTTTTTGTATGGCAGCTTGTCCTTACAATGTGCGTATTTTTAATTGGGGTGAACCTGTTCAACCGGGAATTGAAAAGGATCATCATGGAACTCCAGAATTTGGTGGTAAACCAAGTGTTATAGGAACTGTTGATAAATGTGATTTTTGTCCACATGCAATTGCGAAAGGTGAATTACCACATTGCGTTGCGGCATGCCCAACTGGAGTATACTATTTTGGTGATTTATATGAAGACACCGTTACTAATGGTGAAGAAACCGTTAAGTTTAGTAAACTTATAAAAGATAGAGCGGGATATCGTTTGTATGAAACTATGGGAACCTCGCCTAGTGTTTATTATTTACCACCAGTAGATAGACTAGTTGAGTTTGAAGATTCTGATTATAGTTATGAGCAAGTAAAACACGTTCCAATACCAACAGAAGAAAAAGAATAATTATGAGTACTAGAGAACAAATTATAAAAAAATTAGCACCAAAAGAATTTAATACACTTGGAGTTATTTGGGTAGCTTTACTAAGTATCGTTTCCCTAGCGGGTATTATAGCTTACATAGATCAAATTAGGAGAGGTTTAGAAGTAACTAACTTAAGAGATTATGCAATTTGGGGAGTTTATATATCAAACTTCGTTTTCTTTGTTGCAACCAGTTTTGTGGGAGCATTTACGGCTTCGATTTTACGATTGTCACAAAAAAAATGGCGTACACCTTTAGTGAGAATTGCAGAAATGGTTGCTGTTGCTGCCATTGCAATGGCAGGTGTAGCTATTATTTTAGATATGGGTAGACCTGACAGAATTCCTTATTTATTTATGTATCCACGATTACAATCACCAATTGCTTGGGATATCATCATTATTACTATATATTTAGCATTTAGTGTAATGTTGCTTTATATACCAAATATTCCTGATTTTGCAATCCTTAAGACATTTTATAAAGACAAACCGTTTTTAAGTAAAGTTTATGGATTCCTAGCTATTAATTGGACCGGTAGTGCTAAGCAAATAAAAATCCACCAAAAATCAATTAAGGTAATTGCTGTATCTATGATTCCTCTAGCTTTGATTTTACAATCAGTAGATGCTTGGTTGTTTTCAACCACTTATCGTATTGGATGGGATAGTACCAATTTGGGGCCTTATTTTATATCTGGTGCTTTAGTAGCTGGTATAGGAGCATTAATAACTGCTATATATATGGTTCGCAGGTTTAATCATTTAGAAGAATTTATTACTGATAAGCATTTTGACAAATTAGGTAGATTATTGGTATTTGCCTGTTTAGTTTATTTGTATTTCAATATGAATGAGTATTTAATTCCTGCTTTTAAATCAACACAAGGGGAAGCTGAACATTTACAGGAATTGTTCTTTGGACAGTATTCTTTAATGTTTTGGTTTGCTATTGGAGGAGGATTAATTCTACCTTCTATATTGCTAATGTTTAGAAAAATGAGAAAACCGTTTCCAATGTTTATAATTGCTATTTTAGTAGTAGTTACTTCATGGTGGAAACGATATATTATTGTTTCTCCTGCTTTATTACACCCATTTATGCCTATACAAGGTGTTCCAGAAGAATGGAGTCATTATTTTCCTTCATTACATGAGTGGTTAATAACTGGAGGTACTTTAGCTTTATGTATTTTAATTATTACCATATTTGTTCGCTTTATTCCAGTAGTGCCAATTCAACGCACTTTAGATGAGATGGAAATTACTGCAACTGAAAACGATAAAAACTAACAGACTGATGAAAACACTACAAAAAATAAAATCGTTTGCAATTATCATATTGATACTTGCGTTTGTTGGGAGTTCTTATAAAGTTAATGCTCAAGATGAAAAACAAAGTTTAAGTATCACCTTAACCTATCATAAAATTACTGGAGGTGATTCTTTTCTAAAAATTTCGACAAGTTTTAAAGGAGAAAATGGATGGCAGGATGCAGCAAAAGTTCCTTTTGAAATTATCAATACAGATAATGAAAGTTCTTTAGGAAAAGGAATTACAGATATGCATGGAAAAGCAAAATTTATTTTCCCAAAAGGATTTCTAACAGCAGAGAACAACATCGAACTACGTATATCAGAACATCCAATATATGAAGATACAGAAGAATCACTCTATTTCAGAGATGTTAATTTAATAGCAGAGTTAATAGTAAATAAGGATAGTACACAAATTAAAGCAACTCTGTTAGATGTTGATGGAAATCCAATAGTTGATGAAGGGTTAAAAGTACAAGTAAAAAGATTATTCAAAGGATTAAATGTTGGAGATGATGCATATTACACTGATGAAAACGGTATGATTGTTGCTGATATAGTTGAAGAATACAAGAGTTTTGATGGAAATTTGATCTTTGAAGTAACACTAGAGGAACATGACGAGTTCGGAACTGTAAAATGTCAAATGCCTGTTGATTTTGGGATTTCAGGTACTGATTTATCTACTTTTGATGAACGTACCATGTGGTCTCCAGCTAATAAAACTCCTTTATTTATGTTAGTATTTCCTAACCTAGTTTTATTGGGAATTATTGGAGTTTTTGTATATTTGATAATGAATTTAATTAAAATCAGTAAATCTAAAAATTAGAAAATTATGAAACAATCTAAAATTATTTTAATGACGGCAGTTTTTGCAATTGGATTTTTATTTTCTGCTAATGCTCAAGATTGGGTAGTACCGGCTAAAGACAAAGCAGTTAAAAATCCAATTAAAGAAGATTTAAAAGAAGCAAAAACTATTTACATGCAACATTGCAAAGCTTGTCATGGATCTAAAGGATTAGGTGATGGTCCAAAAGCAAAAAGTATGAAAGGTAATTTGGGAGATTTCTCATCTGCAGCTTTTCATAAACAAACAGATGGTGAATTGTTTTACAAAACAAAAAATGGTAGAGCAGACATGCCAAACTTCAAAAAATTAAGTGATGAAGAAATTTGGTTATCAGTTCACTACATGAGATCTTTAAAACAATAAATTTTAAAAAAATATTTTTAAAACCGGAGATTGCTCCGGTTTTTTTTGCTAAAATTTTATAATTTCAGATTTGATTTGACAGATGCAAACGCTTAAAACATGACATTTGTCATGTTTTAAATAAATTTTAATAGGTACATTTATACTGCTAAAGTGTTTAATTTTAGAATATAATTGTATTATAGATAAAGATTCTCAATTCAGATTAGCAAAAATTTTCAAACTTCCTCGCATTAACCTAATCTGCTTTATAGTATAAATTTTATATTAATTTAATACGTTTTGTTATGAAAAATAATAAAACTGAGCAGGAATCAAATAGACGTAAATTCTTAAAATTAGGATTGTTGTCAAGTATATCTGTGGTTGCAGGTACTTCGCTGGTTTCTAACTTAGCCTCAGTCAATGAAAAAAATTCGAGCGAAAAAATTAGGGTATTAACACCAGAAGGAAAAATTGTTGAAGTTGATGCTGCCAATATCAACAAATACCCAGAAGCACTTATTACACCAGCAGAATCTAGGAATGGCATACCAAACAGAAAATTTGTAATGGTTATCGATTTAGCAAAATGTAATAATGCTAGAAGCTGTGTAGAAAGTTGTCAAAAAGCACATCAGTTAGATTATAATGATGAGTTTATGAAAATTCTACTCATTCAGAACAATGAAGAAGATGCTCCTTATTGGTTTCCAAAACCATGTTTTCATTGTGATGAACCGCCATGCGTTACAGTTTGCCCAACAGGAGCTACCTTTAAAAGAGATGATAATATTGTTTTAGTAGACAATAATCGATGTATCGGTTGTAAATTTTGTATTACAAGCTGTCCGTATTCTGCGCGAATATTTAATTGGGGACATAAAGCTAAATTCGATAACAAAGACATACCCTATTCGCCAGAGACTGGTATTCCAGCTACTGAAGGAACCGTGATGAAATGTGATTTTTGTCCTGATTTACTAAGACAAGGTGAATTACCGCATTGCGCAAAGGCATGCCCTATGGGTGTTATTTATTTTGGAGATAAAAACGAAGATATCGTTACCAACGGTCTAGAAACACTTCGATTTTCTAAATTAATAAAGGATAGAGTTGGTTACCGTCATTTAGAACATTTAGGAACAAAACCTAATGTTTATTATTTGCCGGCAGTAAACAGAGATTTTCCATTAGAACGCGGATTGGATAAAGATGAGGAAATAATTGAGCGTTATAAAAATGTTCCCTTTATTGAAGAATTTAAAAAATCAACCAAAATTTAACTTTAATAACGCTTTATCATGGATTTAGCTAAGAGAAAAAAAGAATTAGTAAAAGAATTTTCACCCACTTTAGTAAAAACTAATTTATGGGGTAAATTGTGGATTGGTGGATTAGTTGCAATCATTTCAATAGGATTATACGCTTTTGTTATACAAGTTGAAAAAGGACATGAAATTACTGGTATGAGAGACAATGTGGTGTGGGGTATATACATTATCAATTTTATTTTTTTTGTTGGTATTAGTTATTCTGGAGCTTTTATTTCTGGAATACTTCATTTTTATGAAACTCCATGGAAAAATGCTATTTCTAGAATAGTAGAAATCATGACTGTTTTATCATTAATAAT
>JAMPYA010000120.1 GCA_023700885.1 Flavobacteriaceae bacterium | reverse complement strand
TCTTTGACGATTTGGGAAGCTCAGTTTGGAGATTTTTATAACGGCGCTCAAATTATTATTGATCAATACATCGCCTCTGCCGAATATAAATGGAGAAGAATGAATGGCTTGGTTTTATTATTACCACATGGTTATGAAGGTATGGGGCCGGAACATTCAAGTGCGCATATAGAACGTTTTCTGCTACAATGTGCTGAAAATAATATGCAGTTAGTCAATTGTACCACGCCGGCAAATCAATTTCATGTTCTACGTAGACAATTAAAACGCGATTTTCGTAAACCTTTAATATGTTTTACTCCTAAGAAATTACTGAGGTATCCTAGTTGTGTTTCTTCTTTGAAAGATTTTACTTCAGGTGGTTTCCAGGAAGTGTTAGACGATGAAACGGCTACTGACAAAAAGGTTCAAAAGCTAGTCTTTTGCTCAGGCAAAATATTTTATGAGATTATGGAAGAAAAATTAAAGTTAAAGGATGATACCTGCGCTGTTTTACGGATTGAGCAGTTGTATCCTTTTCCTACATCACAAGTAAATGAATTGCTTGAAAAATACAAATGTGCTAAAGAATATATATGGGCACAAGAAGAACCTGAAAATAGGGGTGCGTGGACTTATATCAATCGTAAATTTCCAAAGGTAACATTGAAATACATTGGGCGCAATGAAAGTGCAAGTCCGGCAACAGGTTATAGTAAAATGCATATCAGACAGCAGCAGGCTATTATTGACACCATTTTTAAAGAAGTGTACTTGGACAAAAAAATACCTTTGGGGGAATAATAAATAATTCAAATCACCTTTTAAAACCTTAATAATATGGCAATTTTAGAAATTAAAGTACCTAGTCCAGGAGAGTCAATTACCGAAGTAATGATTTCTCGTTGGTTAAAAGATGATGGAGCATTTGTTGAAAAAGATGAAGAAATTGCTGAGATTGATTCAGATAAAGCTACGTTAACGATAAACGCTGAAGATTCAGGAGCACTTCATATTATAGCAAAAGAAGAAGAAAACGTAGCTGTTGGCGCTCTTATAGGTACTATAGATACAGAAGTAATATCAACCGAAATAAAAAAAGTAGATAATGATAAAGAGTTGACAAAAGACCCCAATTTAATAACTGCTGATAATACAAAAATTGACAGCCAAACAAAGGATGAGATTACAGAAAATAAAACAACAGCTTTTAAAACAACTGCAACGCCTTTGGCAAAAAAAATAATGGATGACAATAAAATACCTATCCATAAAGTTACTGGAACTGGACTTGAAGGGCGTATCATGAAAAATGATGTATTAAGCCTATTATCTGCAGGATTTAAAATACAAGCTGATAAAAAACCTAAAACATTGAGAGAAACAGAGCGTATTAAAATGTCTCCATTGCGAAAAAAATTAGCACAGCGTTTGGTTGCGGTAAAAAATGAAGCAGCTATATTAACAACTTTTAATGAAGTGGATATGAGTGCTATTTTTGCCATTCGCAAAAAGTATAAAGATAAATTTAAAGAGGTTCATGGTACTGGTTTAGGTTTTATGAGTTTTTTTACTAAAGCAGTTACTGAGGCTTTACATTTATTTCCTGATGTAAATGCAAGTATAGAAGGTGATGAAATTGTTTACCATTATTATGCAGATATTGGTATTGCGGTGAGTTCTCCTAAAGGATTATTAGTGCCTGTTATACGAAATGCAGAGCAATTGAGTTTTGCTGAAATAGAGGAAGAAATCAATTCCTTGGCTTCAAAAGCACGTGATAATAAAATTACCTTAGATGAAATGACAGGAGGAACCTTTACGATTTCTAATGGAGGTATTTTTGGATCGATGCTGAGTACTCCTATTATCAATCCGCCTCAATGTGCCATATTGGGCATGCATAATATAGTTGATCGTCCAGTTGCTATTAATGGGGAAGTGGTAATACGTCCAATAATGTATGTTGCTTTGAGTTACGACCATCGAATTATTGATGGACGTGAATCTGTAGGGTTTTTAAAGAAAGTGAAAGAGTTGTTAGAAAATCCTAGTTCAATTATTTTCGGCGGAAAAAATCCTGAGCAAATATTGTTAAATTTATAAATATAGACAAGCTAGTAAAAGGGCCAAAAATAAAGAAAATAATGCGTGAAATATAGGTTAAAAGGCTTTCTAAGTTGATAAAATAAATTATATTTTCTCCGTTACATCTGTATGAGATTTATTATTATCATTTTGAGTGCATTTCAAAATCAGATACCGCCCATAAGTAAATAATGTTCTACCAGTTTTTAATGATTTTCAACAAAAAAACCGAAACGTGAGTTTCGGTTTTTTTAATATTAAAAGATGATTAGATAAAGATAATTTGAGTACCTTCTATATCTGCTCTTTCGTAGAAATCGCCGATAGTTAAAATACCATCTAAATCATCAATTAAATCTTTTTCTTCTAATTTAAACATATCAACAGCTAATTTACAAGCCCATAATTTACATCCAGAAGCTGATAAAATTTCTAAGAACTCATCAATTGGAGGCATGTCTAATTTTTCCATTTCTTTTTTCATCATCATAGTTGCAAATGACTCCATACCTGGTAAACCACCTAACATAGTTGGCATTGGCATTGCAGGATTTCCTACTGTAGCAACTTTTAAATTTTTCATTTTCTTTTTAGTGATGGCATCTAAACCAAAAAATGTAAAGAATACTTCTGCTTCAATTCCTTCCATTCTTGCTCCGTTAGCCATAACCATTGCTGCATATGCACTATCAATGTGAGCTTTTGATAAAATGAAAAGCATTTTTTTAACAACTGATTTACTCATGATTTCGATTTTTTAAGGTTAGATACAACTTTTTGGTTTAGGAATACCAGCAATTCTGGTAGCTTTTTTCAATGGACCACCTGGGAATAAAGCATAAAATTCTTTGATATCGATAATACCACTTCCTTTAATACTTCTTACTGAAAGAGCTTCACCTGTTTTAAATTGATTTTGAACCCACTCAATTACTTTAAAATGAGCATCTGTTAATGCAACTTCTTCTTCTTTTGCAATTGCCATTGCTACATCTTTATCCCATTGAGATAAATCTGCTAAATATCCGTCATCAGTTAGGTTTATTGTTTTACCTGCTACGTTTAATTCCATAATATTAATATTTATGATTGTTATAATTATTTAGTTAAATTTCTTTCCTAATTTACTCATATTTCTCGTAACAAAAGGTATTGCAATACCTTTTAAAAGCATATTCCAATAAATCCATTTGAACGCCATTTTACCAAAATGATTTAATCTGGTTTCTTTTAATAAACTCATCGGTCCAACTACCGGGAAAGGAAATTTACCTTCAACCGGTTCTTGATTGTAGTTAAAATCGATTAATAAGCCTTTTCCGTTTCCTGTTTCAATAAAACAGTTTGCGTGGCCATCAAATTCTTCTTTTAATGATTTTCCATCAATATAAAGTAAGATGTTATCAGTTAAAGTTTCTGCTTGGAAATGGGCAACAGAACCGGCTTTTGATGCTGGTACATTTGAAGCATCTCCAATAACAAAAATATTTTTTGCAATCTCTGATTGTAAAGTAAAATGATTTGTAGGAATAAAGTTTAAATCATCACCCATTCCAGATCGTTTAATTAAATCATCACCCATATTTGTTGGAACAGTAACTAATAAATCATAAGGAACCTCTCTTCCTTCGTAATCTAATATTTGGTTGTTGTCGTTATCAACACTTTCAATAGCAAAATCTGTTACAACTTCAATATTTTTTTCTTTCAATAAATAACTTAAAGCTGCGGTTGCTTTTGGTTTGGTAAAAGCGCCGCCAAGTGGCGTAACATAGGTTAATTCAACTTTATCTCTCATTCCTTTTTTACGGAAATAAGAATCGGCTAAGAAAACAAATTCTAAAGGAGCAACCGGACATTTAATTGGCATTTCGGTAAAATGAACAACTACTTTCCCCCCTTTAAATACTCTTAAATAATTTCTTAAAGCTAAAGCGCCTTCAAAAGTGTAAAAATCAAAAACATTTTTATGCCAGTTTGCACCTTTCATTCCATCAACTTGTTCAGGAGCTATTTTAGCACCAGTAGCAACGATTAATAAATCATAGTTTAAAGTTTCATCTTCTAAAACAACTTTATTTTCAGCATGAATAATTTTTTCAATTTTCTTTTGGATATAATTTACACTTTTTGGAATAAATTGTTTTTTATCTTTTCTGATTTGATCTTCAGTGTAAGTGTCAAAAGGAAGGAATAAAAATCCTGGTTGGTAGTAGTGAGTTTTGTACTGATCTACAATAGTGATATTCCACTCATTTTTGTTCATCTTGTGAACAAGGTGATTAGCCATCATAGTACCGGCTGTTCCTGCTCCAAGTATTAGTAAATTCTTCATATTTTGATTTTTAGTATAGATATAATTTTGAATAACTTAAACATTTGCTAAATTGCTGTGCAAATTTACTGCCTTTATAAGGAATAAAATAATTTGTAAAGTATTAATATTCAGAACTGTAACCTAAGTTACATAAATATTTTTAAAATAGTGATAATTAGATAAATAAAATCACTAGTTATGAGTATTTTTAAATAATAATAACATAAAATGGAGAGTGTCTTATATCAGATTATTAAATTGAGAGATGAATTACATCAACATAATAATTATTATTATGTTTTAGATAAGCCAATCATTTCTGATTATGAATTTGATCAAAAATTAAAAAAATTACAAGATTTAGAAGATTTATATCCTCAATATTTTGATGAGAATTCTCCAACTCAGCGTGTCGGAGGTCAAATTACCAAGAATTTTGAGACAATTACACATCAAAATAGAATGTATTCTTTAGATAATTCGTATTCTAAAGAAGATTTATTAGAGTGGGAAAAAAGGAATATCAGACTTTTAGGAACTGATAAAATAAATTATACCTGCGAGTTGAAATTTGACGGTGCTTCTATCAATCTTACTTATGAAAATAATTTGTTAAAAAAAGCGGTTACTCGAGGTGATGGATTTCAAGGAGATAATGTTACTGCCAATGTAAAAACCATTAAGTCAATTCCGTTAAAATTGCCAAATTCTCAATTGAGTTCTTTTGAAATTAGAGGTGAAATTATTTTGCCAATAGATGGATTTAATAAAATGAATCAAGATCGAGTTGAAGCAGGAGAAGATCCTTATATGAATCCAAGAAATACAGCCAGTGGAAGTTTGAAATTACAGGATAGTGCTGAAGTAGCTAAGCGTCCTTTAGATTGTTTATTGTATCAAATTATTGGTAATAATCTTCCTTTTAAAACACATTTTGAAAATTTGCAATTTGCAAAAACACTTGGATTTAAAATTCCTGATTCTATAAAAGTTGTTAATAATTTAGATGAGGTTCTTCACTTTATAGATGAGTGGGATCAAAAAAGATTTGAATTGCCATATGAGACAGACGGTGTTGTGGTGAAAATAAATAGTGTAGATTATCAGGAAGAGTTGGGATATACAGCTAAATCTCCACGTTGGGCCATTGCTTATAAATATAAAACTGAACAAGTTTTAACCAAATTATTGAGTGTAGATTATCAAGTCGGAAGAACTGGAGCCATTACTCCGGTAGCTAATTTAGAACCAGTTGAATTAGGAGGAACTATTGTAAAGAGAGCCTCATTACACAACTCAGATCAAATTGAAAAATTAGGATTACATATAAATGATGAAGTTTATGTTGAAAAAGGAGGTGAAATAATTCCTAAGATTGTTGGAGTAAATGAATTAAAAAGAAATAATGAATCTCAAATAGTTCAATATATAACACACTGTCCTGAATGTCATACAAAGTTAAAAAGAACTGAAGGAGATGCTAAACATTATTGTCCAAATGAATATGGTTGTCCGCCTCAAATTACGGGTAGAATCATACATTTTATCAGTAGAAAGGCGATGAATGTTGATGGGTTAGGAGCAGAGACTGTTGAATTATTGTTTAAACATAAGTTAATATATGATTATGCCGATTTGTATGCGTTAAAAGTAGAACAACTTATACCTTTAGAACGAATGGCAGAAAAATCAGCTCAAAATATTATTGACGGATTGGTAAAATCCAAAGAGATTCCTTTTGAAAAAGTACTATTTGCCA
Source organism: Flavobacteriaceae bacterium (assembly GCA_023700885.1). Classification (GTDB taxonomy): domain Bacteria; phylum Bacteroidota; class Bacteroidia; order Flavobacteriales; family Flavobacteriaceae; genus JAGXRT01. Next base: position 625 of record JAMPYA010000120.1, on the reverse strand, counting down.
TCGGAATTAGATTTGTTGGTGAAACAGTTGCCAAAAAATTAGCAAAGCATTTTAAGTCTATAGATAATATATTAAAAGCTAGTTATGAAGAACTCATTACAGTTGATGAAATTGGTGGTAGTATTGCACAAAGTATTGTCGATTTTTCAAATAACTTAATAAATCAACACTTGATAAGTAGGCTAAAATCTTATGGTTTACAGTTGGAAATTAGTATAGATGAATCAATAAAAACTTCAGAAAAATTAAAAAATTTAATATTTGTTGTATCAGGTGTTTTCGAAAAAATCAGTAGAGAAGAATTGAAATTGTTGATTGAACAAAATGGAGGTAAAGTTGGTAGTTCTATTTCTGCGAAAACTAATTACGTTGTTGCAGGTGATAATATGGGTCCAAGTAAACGCTCAAAAGCAGAAGATCTTAAGATTCCCATTATTTCTGAAAATGTTTTTTATGAAATGATTGAAGAATAATTAAAAGACACTATCTCATAAAGTGTGTAAGTTGTAAATATCAGGGTTTAACTTTTACTTAAAGTTGGACCCTTTTTTCATAAATAGTTAAGAACTGATTGAGGATTAATCCCCAGTTTTGGATTGGCATTGACCATTTTTTGGTTGCCTCT
>JAMPYA010000119.1 GCA_023700885.1 Flavobacteriaceae bacterium | reverse complement strand
TTATTAGGTTTGGTAACTCAAATTTGCAGCATTATTGCCGGTGGCAATACGTGTGTTGTTCTTGCTTCTGAAAAATTGCCATTGTGTGCAGTTTCCTTTTCTGAAGTAATTGCTACTTCTGATGTTCCTGGCGGTGTGGTAAATATTCTTACAGGAAAACCGGCTGAATTACTCAATAATTTTGCCTCACATATGAATGTAAATGCTATTTTATATTGCGGTTCTGACAAGAACGTAATTAAAACGGTTCAAGATTTATCTATAGAAAATATTAAACGCGTGGTAATACGCGAAAACAGTGATTATTTCGATGCAAAACACGATAATCTATATTACATTTTTGATTTCCAAGAAACTAAAACAACTTGGCATCCCATTGAACAAATTGGGGGCTCTGGGAGTGGGTATTAATTTCAACTGACCCTTCGGCTTCAGGACCAGCAATTAAAAATTAAAATTTTCTTATAAGCTAAACGCGGGTAACTTTTACGTGCGTTTTTTTTATGGTTTTTTTTGGATAAATTTCTTCTGCAATTAGGTATAATTAATAATTAATCATTACTTTTGAATGAGTTATCATTCGCTAACATGTAAAAATAAACTTTATGACTGATATATCATACATAAATTGGAATTCAATGAGCGATAAGGCATTGGCTGAACAAATAGGTGCTTTTATAAAACACCATCGAATGGAACAAAACCAAACGCAAGAAACATTGGCAAATGCTGCCGGTATTAGTCGGTCAACTTTGAGTTTATTAGAACGGGGCGAAACGGTAACCTTGGCTACTTTGATTCAAGTATTGAGAATATTGGATTTACTACATGTGATGGAAGTATTTTGGATCCAGCAAACCATCAGTCCGTTGGCACTGGCTAAAATGGAAAAGAATAAACGCAAAAGAGCTAGTGGTAAGCGAGCAGAATAAAATTAAATAATTAAAATAAAATGAATGTAGCAGAAGTAAAAATTTGGGGCGAATTAGTGGGCGCAGTTGCTTGGGATGAAAAAACAGGTATAGCCAATTTTGAGTATGATCCAAAATTTAAAAAACTTAACTGGGAATTATCCCCATTAAAAATGCCCATCACTGCTGCAAAGAAAGTAATCTCCTTTCCAGAGTTGCGTAAAAACAAAAACGCTGAATTCGATACATTTAAAGGATTGCCGGGTTTATTAGCAGATGTACTTCCCGATAAATATGGAAATCAACTTATCAATATGTGGCTGGCTCAACAAGGGAGATCGCAATATAGTATGAATCCGATTGAAATGCTTTGTTTTATAGGAAGCAGAGGAATGGGAGCCCTAGAGTTTGAGCCAATAATTATTAAAGAAAGTAAAAAAACATTCGCAATTGAAATAAATAGTCTTGTAGATATAGCCCAAAAAATGCTATCCAATAGAGAATCCTTTATTACCAACTTGCAAAAAGATGAAGATAATGCTGTGCTGGAGATTTTAAAAATCGGTACATCAGCAGGTGGTGCCCGACCAAAAGCTGTGATTGCCTATAATGAAAAAACAGGTGAAGTTAAATCAGGTCAAACAAAAGCCCCCAATGGTTTTGAACATTGGCTAATAAAATTAGATGGTGTAAGCGATGTGCAATTGGGAGCAAGTAAAGGTTATGGTCGTGTAGAGATGGCTTATTACAATATGGCAATAGCTTGTGGTATTGATATGATGCCATCAAAATTAATGGAAGAAAATGGCAGGGCACATTTTATGACCAAACGATTTGACAGGGAAGGTGGAGAAATCAAACACCATATTCAAACTTTTTGTGCTTTAAAGCATTTTGATTTTAATTTGGTAAACAGTTTTAGTTATGAGCAATTGTTTCAAGCCATGCGAGAATTAAAATTAACGTATCAAGATACAGAACAAATGTTCAAACGAATGGTGTTTAATGTAATTTCCCGTAATTGTGACGACCATACAAAAAACTTTGCTTTCCGATTAAAAAAAGGAGAAAAATGGGAATTAGCACCGGCTTATGATGTTTGTCATGCATACCGTCCTGGAAGTGAGTGGGTGAGCCAACATGCTTTAAGCATTAATAACAAAAGAATATCTATTACAAAGGAAGATCTTATTGTTATTGGCGAAGCAATCAAATGTAAAAAATCAGCAAGTATTATTGATGAAATTAATGACACAATAAGCCATTGGAAAAAATTTGCAAATGATGTAAATGTAACACCAAAACTAAGGGATGCTATTTCCTTAACACTTTTAAATTTAAAATAGCAATCAAAAAGAAAACTATACATTAACCATCACACAACTTTAAACACTTAAAGTGAGCGGAGTCGAACTTTCAAACTTTTCAAACTTTATAAACATTACCATAAATTAAAGTATTCTTTTAAAATAAGATATAGTTTTACTAAGCCCTTCTTCTAATTCTATTTTTGGTTCCCACCCGTTTAACATTTTTATAGCCAAATCAATATTTGGTTGCCGTTGTTTAGGGTCATCAATTGGTAATGGTCTATAGATGATTTTTGATTTTGAGGATGTAAGTTTGATGATCGTTTTAGCTAATTCAATCATTGAGAATTCTTTAGGATTACCGATATTAACAGGTCCTAAAAAGGAATCTTCGGAATTCATCATCCTTATCATACCTTCAATTAGGTCGTCTACATATTGGAATGACCTTGTTTGAGTTCCATCTCCATAAATGGTAATATCATCTCCTTTTAATGATTGAACAATAAAATTTGAAACTACCCTGCCATCATTTATGTCCATGTTTGTGCCATATGTATTGAAAATTCGAATAATTTTTATTTTAACATTCTTTTGTTGATGATAATTTACAAATAATGATTCTGCACATCTTTTACCTTCATCATAACAAGATCTTAGTCCAATTGGGTTAACATTTCCCCAATAATCTTCTGTTTGAGGATGAATTGTAGGATCTCCATAAACTTCACTGGTGCTCGCTTGTAGAATTTTAGCATTAACTCTTTTTGCTAAACCTAACATATTGACGGCTCCAACAACGGAAGTATTAATTGTTTTAATAGGATTGTATTGATAACTTACCGGACTTGCCGGACAAGCTAAGTTGTATATTTCATCAACTTCTGCATAATATGGATTTGTTATATCGTGTCTAATAACTTCAAAATAAGGATTAGACATCAATTTTAGAATATTACGTTTATGACCTGTAAAAAAATTGTCTAAACAGATAACTTCATTTCCCTCATTTAATAATCGTTCACATAAGTGAGAACCAATAAAACCCGCACCACCAGTTACTAATATTGTTTTCATAGATTGAATTTATGAAATAAAATGTTATTAAAATAATTAATAATTGAATTGATTGTTTTTAAATTTAGTATAATGAAACAACATAGCATTGTTAAAGAATAAATCGAATTGAACCTCAATCCTGTATAAATATATGAGGACATAAGTATTTGACCAATTAAAACTGAAGTTATAAATAAAAAAACTTTGTCGTTTATGGTTTTAAAATTAAATTTCTGAAATCTTAAAAATCTGATTATTAGTTGTATAAAAACTATTAAGTATATAATTCTAAATAAAATGGAAATTGATTCTAAAAAACCAGGTTTAGATTTTTCGGGGAAAGGATTAAAATTTGACTTAATTTTAAAAAAAATAATATTTATCTTTTCTCTAAGACTAATTTTTTTTATAAAGTTTTTTGTTCCAATCATATATACTTTACTTAAATTGATTACACTATTATTAATTTTAACAATTGATGTACTATCAACAAATTTTAAATTTAACCCTTCATCAGCTAAATCCCCATCAACATTTGTATATTGAGATATTACTTTTTCGTTCCATCCCTTTGAAAAAGTGGCGCCTTGTGATGCTGTTAAATAAATTCCTTTATTAAATGTTATATTATTTCTAATAGGCCAAACAAGAATAATTGTTGAAAACAATAATCCATGTAAAATTGTAATTCTAAAATTTGATTTAAGATTATTTAACAAATAAATAATGAAAATTGATAGTATAAAAAAAAGTGATACAGGTTGAGTTAGTATTATAATTGAAGCTAAGATAGGAATTGCGATATGGTATTGTTTTATATTATCAAGAGTCAAAAAATAAGTAAAAAGCAATAATATTAATATTGCAGTAAAACTTTCTGATAAAAAAGTTATTGAATATTTTAAATATTGGGGTTCTATAAAAATTGTGAAAAATGGTAATAAATAAACTAAATTTAAATTAAGATTTTTCTTTAATTTGAATAAAGCGAATATCATTAGACCCATTTCTAAAATTGATTTTATAATTATTAAATAAAGAGGATTACTTGAAAATTTATATAAAATTGAAAGTATGAGTGGCCAAAATGGGGGTCTCCATGTAGCTACTTCAGTAACTATTTTTGAATTGTTATCAGAATAAACATAAAAATCTGAAATATTTTTTGCAATTTTCAAATAATGACTTGCATCCCCATTGTTATATACAACTTCGTTTGAATAAGAATTATTAAGATAAGATAAATTCAAATAATAAAATTTTATTGAAATTAATACCACCAAAACAGCAATAACAATCCAATTATTTTTCATTAACCTTATCTTTTAAAGTAATATTTAACAATACAGTATATTGCTCTTACCCCATCTTTCCATCCTATTTTTTTACCTTCTTCATAGGTTCTGCCGTAATAACTAATTCCTATTTCATAAATTCTTATTCCTTTAATTTTAGAAATTTTGGCAGTTACCTCTGGTTCAAAACCAAATCTTTTTTCTTGCAATATTATCCCTTGAACAATTTCGGTTCTAAACATTTTGTAACATGTTTCCATATCAGTTAAATTCAAATTGGTAAACATATTTGATAAAAAAGTAAGGAACTTATTTCCTAAAGTGTGCCAAAAAAATAATATTCTATGCGGATTGCTTCCCATAAATCTTGAACCATATACCACATCAGCAACTCCCATTAAAACAGGTTTAAGCAAATCGTTATATTCTTGAGGGTCATATTCCAAATCAGCATCTTGAATAACTAAAAATTCGCCTGTTGCCTTTGAAATTCCTGTGTGTAATGCAGCTCCTTTTCCTTTATTTATTTCATGTTCAAAATATTGAATATTTAATTCAGAATTATTTTCAATATATTTAAGAATTGCTCCTTTAGTATCATCAGTTGAACAATCATTTACAATAATAATTTCTTTATCTATATTATGAACGAGTTCAACATTTTTAATTCTATCTAATATGTTATGAATGGTTGCTGCTTCATTATAAGCTGGAATAACAATGGAAAGTTTTTTGATTAACATAGTTTTTCATCAATTTTTTATAAATTCTAGGGATATTTCAATTTTACTAATCACACAACTTTAAACATTTCAACATTATGAACATTTTAACATTACAAACATTAAAATCCTAAAAATCAAAATACCAGTTAAATACATCGGTTCTAAATCCGATATTGAACCAAGTCGTATTGGTTTTATCAAAGGTATTGGTGGGTGTTTCAGGATTGAAATTACGATACGTAATTCCTCCAAATAACTTTAAATTTGTTGCCGGATTAATGAGATAACCTACTTGTAAATCGCCCATAAATACTTTTGCTGTATTTCCCTGTCCAATTTTATTTCCATAATCAGTAGCTCGGTCATCATTATCTTTAAACACATCGCCACCATAACTTTTCCTGTCTGCAGAAGTATTAAAATCAAACCCTTTTTCGCCAAAAATCAATTTAGCATTTCCAAACCAACGATCTTTTGTATAGCGTGCAATTCCGATGAATTCTCTAAAATTAGCTCCCCATAAATGCGCCATAGGCTGGTTGTTATGTCCATAATTCATCAACAATTCATCATGTGAATACGTATAGGGATTAACGGCATTATATTCTGCTTGCAGCTGTAAATTATCAATTTTAAACGCATTAAAATACTTGGCTCCTAATTGAATTCCGAATTTATTAGACCAATATCCGTTGCCATTGGCAATTTCTCCTACCCTAAAATCATCAACAATTAACTGAGAATACAGCGCTATATTTTGATTCCATTTGTATTTGGTGCTCAATCCTAACATGGTATTTCCGGATCGGGAACCAGTAGCAAACTCAACATTGGTTAAGAAAATTATCGGATTGATGAAGTTGACATCCATTCCTCTGTTATTGCTTTTATCCCATATGGCGGCTTCAAAAAGACCGATGTTTAGTTTTTTTGTCACATTTAAACTTAAGTAATGTATAGCGACATATTTTTGAGCATAAGCGCCATTTACGGTTGCCTCACGTCTGACATCTTGAGTCCACATCCATAAATTGGTATATTTCAATTTCCAGAAGGAAGTATTGATTTTTAAATAGGGATAAGGTGATGATACATCTGATAAAAACAACGATCGATAGCCATCACCTATAAAATTTTTGCCATGTCCGAACTGAATATTAAATGTTTTATTTGGACTATAGGACAGATATCCTTCGGTTACCGGATAATCATAAGCGTTAGATTGAAATGGTTTTGCAATACCTCTTGCAGGGATTATGGCAGGATTTCCACCATCCGGTTTAATAGATTCTGCATATTGGTTAAAATACTCTGAAAATCGACCTTGACTTTCATAGACTGTCGCAGAAAAATTGAAATTCTTTCCAATTCCACCATTGGCAATTACAGCTCGGGTATTGTTGTAAGTATAACTAAAATCGTCTGAATTGTCTTTTCCTAATTGCAAATCAGCGGCGGGGTCTAGCGTAAACCAATAATCATCTGCTTTAATTTGAACCATGTGTTCATTCCAAAATTTTCG
>JAMPYA010000118.1 GCA_023700885.1 Flavobacteriaceae bacterium | reverse complement strand
CTAGAAGTTGAAATTAATTTTTCTTCTTTAAAATCAGTTAGAGTTCTGATAAGCGTTTCTTTGGCAATACCAGTTATACTTGCTAAATCACTTCTACTTACTTTAATTTCGTTTTCTATTTTAGATTTTTTTGCTAAATTGAGTAAAGTTGTAGCTGTTTTTTTTCTAACAGAACCATATGCCATTTGTAATAATTGTTCTTTAACTTCTTTTACATTTTCAGATAATCTTTCAATAAATTCAAATGCAAATTGATGATTTTCTTCAATTAAATCAATAATATCATCTTTAAGTAATTTATATATAGCACTATTAGATAAACAAACTGCATTTTCACTATGATGCGATTTATTTAGAAAAGAGCTATACCCAAAATAATCTCCTTCTTTAAAAATACCTGTTATTAATTCTTTACCATCAGATGTTATTTTATAGGTCTTAACTTCACCTTTTGAAATTAAATAGAGATTTTTACTATTATTTCCTTCGCTATAAATTGTATTGTCTTTTTGATAGGATACTAATTTTTCAGGCTTAAGCAAATCAGAAATTGATTTATATTGATTTATACTAGTATTATTTTTTTTATTTTCAAATGCTTCCCTCCTTTTCAACCTACTTTCAATTGCCGTAAGTAATTCTGATTCTTGAAATGGCTTTAAAATATAATCATCAGCGCCTAGATTCATTCCTTTTCTTACGTCTGAATGATCCGTTTTTGCAGTAATAAAAATAAAAGGAATTCTAGATATAATAGGTTCTCTAGAGTGAATTTGTAATACACCATACCCATCAATTTCAGGCATCATTATATCACAAAGTATAATGTCGGGTAAAAATGTTTTGGCTTTTTCAATACCAATTCTACCATTTTTAGCTGTTTCTACCTGATAATTAGCTAGTTCTAGGATTTCGGCAGTATTTTCTCTAACTATATCATCATCTTCAATTAACAATACCTTTTTCATATGTGAATATTTTATTTTTTTTCATTTGTCATATGGAATACGCCAGTTTGATGAATATTTTCATCCGTATTTGTGTTTTTGCAAACATGGCTATTTCATAAAAATTTATTTTATTTAATTGTGTAATGTGGCAATTCAAATATAAATTCAGTACCTATATTTTCTTCACTTTTAAAGCTAATAGTTCCTCCAAGTCCATCTATATGTCCTTTAATAATATTTAATCCAACGCCAGTTCCTTGAATTTCCATTGCGTTTCTAGCTCTAAAAAAGCGATCGAAAATATGTTTTTGATCGTCTTTAGGAATTCCTATTCCATTATCTTTTATTGAAACTATAAGTTTATTATTCTTAATTTTTGAACTAATTATAATTAAACTTTCTTCTAATGAATATTTTATTGCATTGTATAATAAGTTAGTAATAATTATTGAAATAATTCTCTTATCGTTTAAAATTTCATGATTAGAATTATTCTTAATAAATTTTATATACTGATTTTTTTTTAGTATTAATTTAGTTTCTTCTATTATTTCATGAATTAATTCAGCCGGATTAAAAGTTTTATATCTATAAGTAATTTTGCTGTTACTTAATTGTTCTAATGCAAGGAAATCATGTAAAATGGAGTTTAAATGATTTACCATTGTTTTAATTTGGTTTACATGTTTCTCAATTTTTTCGATTTGATTATTTTTTTGATGTTTGTCTATTAATGTAACCGATGTTAAAATTCCGCTAAGTGGTGTTCTAAATTCATGAGAAGCAACTGTTATAAATTCTGTTTTTAATTTATTTAATTCAATCTCTTTTTTAAGAGCTTTATTTGTTTTTTCTTCTGCTTCTATTTTAAAGTTTATTTCTTTTAATAAAATTTTATTAGTATCACTAAGTTGTTTATTTTTAGCTTTTAACTCTTTGTTTATTATTTTAAGTTCTTTTTCTAATTCAAAATTTCTGCTTCTAATAACTTGTTCTTTCTTTTTATAATCACTAATATCAGAAATAAATGCTTTAACGTAATTTTTTCCATCTAAATTAAAATAATTAAGCCCAATTAAAACTTCTACTTTATGACCATTTTTATGAATTCCGTATAAATCTCTTTTATCAAAATCTTCTCTATTATAGGGTTTCTTATGATAATTATTTATGCTTTCTTCATGACTTTTTTTAATTTTTTTAGGAAGTAATATACTTACACTTTTATTTATTAGATTTTCAGGTTTATATCCAAATATTTGTTCTACTCTTTTATTGGCTAACAATATGATACCAAACTCATCAATTACAATAATTCCTTCTCTTGAATTTTCGAAACATATTTTATAAAATTCTTGATTATTTTCTAACATTATAAACCTAGTTTTTAATATTAATATGATTATAAATTTACGAAAAAATTAAACTTTATTAAATAATAATGTACGTTATCCAAATACTTTGTATAAAGTAATAAAATTTTAAAAATTGGAATATTAATTTTAATAAAATATTTCTATTGTAAAGCATTTTTAATGATAATAATTATTATCTAATTAAAAGCTTTCCTTGTATTAATTTCTGTAATTTTACCATCACAATTAAATTAAAACTGAAATAATTTGGAAACTAATAAACCCAAAATGGTACTTACAGATGCCTCTTTGTTAATTACAGAAGCATGTGTAAAAGCGGGGGCCGATGCATTTATTGGCTATCCCATAACACCTTCTAATAAGTTTTATAATTACGGCTCTAAAAGATTTCCATTATTTTTAGCCGGACCTGATGAAATCTCTGTACTTCAATGGATGACTGGTTTATCGGCTGCAGGTAAATTTCCTGTAACTGCTACAGCATTTCCCGGCTTGGCATTAATGGCAGAGACTTTTAACATGGCTTATATGATGGAATTACCCATGTTGCTTATCATAACTCAACGTCTCGGTCCAAGTACAGGCTCTGCAACTACCGGCGCTCAAGGTGATTTAAGTTTTATAAATGGATTAATTTCTGGAGGATATCCTGTTCCGGTTTTATGTCCATCAAATTTTGAAGATGCTTGGAAATTAACTGAAGAAAGCATTAAGACAGCTATTAATTTAAGAACACCGGTTATTTTATTAACATCTAAAGAAATGGTTATGACTCAAAAAAGTTTTGACATTTCTGTTTTGCCAGAAATTAATAAAGTAAATAGAGATCATGGTTCTATTAATTTACCTTATAAAACATATAAATCAGGTAATAATTTTGTTCCACCATTTATTCCGGTAGGAAATCAAGAGCATTTAATCAGACTTAATTCATCTACACATGATGACGAAGGAATGATTCAAAAAAACTCTCCAAATGCTATAGCAAATACTATCCGTTTAAAAGAAAAAATGGAGAAACGATTAGATGAATATACTTTTTTTGATTATGATAAACAAGTTGATAGTCAAAATTTAATAGTTACTTATGGTATATCAGCAGGTGCCGCAAGAAATGCTGTTGAAGAATTGCGTAATAATAATAAAGAAGTTTCATTGCTTGTTGTTAAAACTTTATTACCGGTTTCAGAAAAAATTATTAAAATTATCGATAGCTATCAAAATGTAACCTTTGTTGAAGAAAATATTGGTGGACAATACAAAGAAATTATCTACGGAAAAGCTTCTAGACCTAATGTCAAACAAGTCAATAAAATTGGATTTATGATTAGTCCATCAGACATAATTAAAGAATTATCTTTATGAAAAGTACCGTTTTAACAGATAAAAAAATGCCATTCTGCCCAGGTTGCGGACATGGTGTTATTGTAAATAGTATTTCAAAAGCATTTATAGAATTAGGTTACAATCCGTTAGACATCATCATTGTAAGTGATATTGGTTGTAGCGGATTAATAGATCCTTTATTTGCTACACATACTGTTCACGGACTACACGGTAGAGCTCCTGCTTTAGGTTTAGGAGTTGCTATGGGTTTAGCTGATAGAAGCAAAAAAGTAATCGTTATTCAAGGAGATGGTGGTGCTACAATAGGACTTCAACACTTATTAGAGGCAGCCAGAAGAAATATTGATATTACTTTACTTGTTTTTAATAATTTACTATATGGAATGACTGGAGGGCAAATTAGTGGACTTTCAACTGATAAATTTAAAGAATTACGTCAGGTTGAAGAAGGAGTTCCTCCATTTGATATTGTTAAACTGGCTCATCAGGCTGGTGCTATGAGTAGTGCACGTGTAATTTCTCCTGCTAATTTTACTGAAAGTATCAAATTTGCAGTTGAAACTCCAGGTTTTGCTTTGTTAGAATTAGCAAGTATTTGTCCTTCATATGGTTTACAAAAAATTAAGGAATTAGATGAATTTTCTGAAGAAGCAGATGCATTATTAAATACTAGAAGAGTAAATGAAGTTGTATATAGGGAAACATCTTCTTTACTAAATGATGTAGAAATTATTACAAAAAAATTTAGCACTCCAATTGATGAACGATATAGAGTCTTACTCGCAGGATCTGCAGGTGGCGGAATTCAATTAGCTGCTGAATTATTAGCAAAAGCGGGTATTTCTGCTGGTTTACACACTACTATGAAAGGTGAATATCCGGTAACTGTTGGGACTGGTTTTTCAATTGCTGAAGTTATTTTATCACGTTCTCCTATAAATTATACCGGATTAGATAAGCCGGATGTTATATTTATTATGACTGAGGATGGTTTAGAAAAAGTAAAATCTTTTATGAATGATGATACCTTGGTAATTGCAGATGATTTTTTACCTCTTACTAATGCTAAAAACGTATTATGTAAACCATTCTCAAAAAAGGTTGGAAAAAGAAGTGCCATTTTAACTGCAATTTCTTCTTGGATTTCAGCTACAAACGTAATTCCTAAAGAAGCTTTAATTGAAGCAATAAAACCTCACAAACATTCAGAATTATTGATTAAAGCTATTGAAACAGAAGTTTAATTACATCTCTAAAAATAAAAAAACCTCGTAAATTTCGAGGTTTTTTTGTTCTATATTTAGAAAATTATAGTTCTCTAAAAATTGAATGAAGCAATCTTTTCTTATCATTAATGGTCTCTTCTAATGAAATCATTGTTTCAGTTCTAACAATACCTTTTATATCATCAATATCAAAAATAATTTCTTTTGCATGATTGGTGTCTTTTGCTCGAATTTTACAGAAAATATTATACTTTCCAGCTGTAATATAAGCAACTGTTACAAAAGGAATTTTCTTTAAATCTTCCATTGCTTGTTTAGTGTACATGGTTTTTTCTAAAAAAATACCAACATGAGCTATAAATGAATAACCCATTTTTTCGTAATCTACCGTTAATGTAGAACCTTTTATTACACCTTCATCCTCCATTTTTTTAACACGTACGTGAATTGTTCCTGCCGATACTAATAATTGCTTTGCTATATCAGTAAAAGGGGTACGAGCATTTTCAATAAGGATATCTAAAATTTGATGATCTATTTCATCTAAAACATATTTTTTCATAATGCAGTATATTTAATAATCAGAATCATAGTGCAAAAATAAATAAAATATATTAAAAAAAAAGTATTAATTATTAAGAATACATCAAATTATATCAAATAAAATATATTTCCACTTAAATTCTCTTCAAAATGGCCATAATAATTTGATAAATCACCAACTTTTTCAAGCTCTAATATTTTTTCAACGCTGTTATTAACAAGTTTATACTTATATTGTAATGCAATATCCTGAATTTTATTTTCATATAGAGCATTTCGATAAATTACATCATAAAACTTCTTATCATTATTTGGAATATCAAAATAAGGCAAATAGTTTTTAAAACTTTTTGTTGTTGCAATAAAGAATAAACCTTGTAATAAGGCTAAAAAATTAAATTTTCTTACCACTTCCCTATCATAATCATTTTTATAATGACCTGCTTCAATTAATATAGTGTGATATCCAGCTTTCTGAAAATTATCGCCAGTTGCCTTTGGATAAAATTCATCTGTATATCTACCTACATGGTTTGGAATCACTTTTTGAAGTATTTCATTCATAGAAACAATTACACTCATTGTCTTTTTTCTAGATTCTGTTAATGTTCTCTCTTCATTAACAGAGGGTGCTAGAAAAGAAATGGTAGCAGGATTTTTAGTTCCCTCAACATTGAATATTGTTCTTTGATCATGTAAATTAAAACAAAATTCTGGTTTAAAATCATTTAAAATTTTGTTTAAACATTTACTTTCTTTTGCAATTAAATCTACGGCATCTCTATTTAAATCGACTCCAAGAATATTGTCACGTGTATAAGCTTCTGCTCCATCAGGATTTAAAATTGGAATGATCAAAATGGTTAATTCTTCAAATAATTTAGTTTTGATAAAATTAAAATTAGAAGTCTCTAAAAAAGCAAGTAAGTCTATAATAGATTTTGTTCCAGTACTCTCATTTCCATGCATTTGAGTCCAAATTAACACTTTTTTATTGCCTGAACCTATCTTAATTGAATATATTGGTTTATTATTTTCAGATTTACATAGTTCTTTCAGATTAACATTATAAACATTCAGTATACTAACTAAATTTTCAACAGTTATTTGTAATCCAATATTTTTTCTGAGATAAGTATTCTCATACCACTTAATTATTTCTTTAAAATCCACTATTATTATTTTACTTTTTACAAATGTAAATATAATATAGTTTACATAAGTAAATTTACATATTTAATATATATATTTACAACTGTTAAATTATAAGTCTTGTCTTAATGAATAGCTTACAACTATAAATGATCTCTATTATAGCTACTTATAATGCTTTATTTCAGTGATTTAATTTACATTATTTACACTTATAATTGAAGTTCAAAAAAGTGTCGATTTATAATAAAATGTAAGTT
>JAMPYA010000117.1 GCA_023700885.1 Flavobacteriaceae bacterium | reverse complement strand
TATCATTTAAATATCGGACAACCTGATATTTTAACACCTCAAGTAGCGTTAGACGCTGTTAAAAATGCAAATATAAAAGTACTAGAATACGCTCGTTCTGAAGGATCAGAAGAATATAGAACTAAACTGACAAAATACTATAAGAAACATCAAATAGATGTTTCGCATCAAGATATTATTGTTACAACAGGAGGTTCAGAAGCATTATTATTTACCTTAGGAAGTATTACCGATGCAGGAGATGAAATTATCATTCCAGAACCTTTTTACGCAAATTACAACAGTTTCTCCACTGCTAGTGGTTTAAAAATTATTCCTGTTATTTCTACTTTGGATGAAGGATTTGCCTTACCTCCTATTGAAGAATTTGAGAAATTAATTACACCTAAAACCAAAGCTATTTTAATTTGCAATCCTGGTAATCCAACCGGATATCTATATTCTAAAGAGGAAATTTCAAAACTTAAAGATATCGTTCTAAAACATGATTTATTTTTAATTGCTGATGAAGTTTACCGCGAATTTGTTTATGATGGACTCACTTTTCACTCTATTATGGCTGAAACCGGATTAGATCAACATGCTATTATGATTGACTCTGTTTCGAAAAGATATAGTATGTGTGGAGCCAGAATTGGTTGTGTGGTATCAAAAAACAAAGATGTAATAGCTGCTGTTTTAAGATTCTCTCAAGCCAGATTAAGTCCGCCAACTTATGAACTAATTGCTGCTGAAGCTGCTTTAGAAACTCCAGACAGCTATTTTGAAGAAGTAATTTCTGAATATGCCGCTCGAAGAAAAACTTTAGTTGAAGGATTACAAGCAATTGAAGGCGTAAAAGTTGCAACTCCAAAAGGAGCTTTTTACTGTGTAGTTGAACTTCCAGTTGAAGATGCTGATGAATTTGCACAATGGTTGCTAGAAAAATTCAGCCATAACAATGAAACGATAATGGTTGCTCCGGCTAGTGGATTTTACACAGCAAAAGAAAAAGGAAAAAAACAAGTTCGTATCGCTTATGTTTTAAATCAAAAAGATTTAATTCGTTCGGTTGAATTGCTCAAAATTGCATTAGAGCAGTATAATAAATAATTAATCACCAAAACAAGTAGCAAAATTTCGCTACTTGTTTTATATTCGCTTTGATGAATATTCAAAAAAATATTTCGCTAAAACCACTTAACACATTTGGCATTGATACAATTGCTAAGCAATTTATAACTGTATCAACTATTAATGAATTGGAAGAAGTCATTAAAGAAACTCCTTCTTTTTTTATATTAGGTGGCGGAAGTAATATTTTGTTTACAAAAGAAATTATTCCATTTGTTATTCATCTCAATTTAAAAGGCACAAACATTCTTAACTATTCAGATGATGATGTTTTTGTAAAAGTTGCTGCCGGAGAAGCATGGCATTCTTTTGTTTTGTGGTGTATTGAGCATCGTTTTGGGGGATTAGAAAATCTTTCTTTAATTCCCGGAAATGTTGGAGCTTCTCCTATTCAGAATATTGGTGCTTATGGCGTTGAAGTAAAAGATACCATTGTTGAAGTAGAAACTTTAGAAATTTCAACTTTAAAAAAACATATTTTTTTAAATACCGAATGCCAATTTGGATATCGCGATTCTATCTTCAAAAAAGAACTTAAGGGAAAACATATTATAACATCGGTTATTTTTAAGTTAACCTCTAAAAATCATATTCTTAATACAGCATATGGAGCCATTGGTGAAGCGTTATCAGAAAAAGGAATCACAAAGCCAACAATTAAAGATATTTCAGATGCTGTAATTTCAATTCGCGAAAGCAAACTTCCTAATCCTTCAGCAATAGGAAATGGAGGTAGTTTTTTTAAAAATCCGGTAATATCAACTCAACATTTTAAAGAACTTCAAAAAAAATATATAAATATTCCGCATTATTCTATTGCTGAATCTGAAGTTAAAATTCCTGCCGGATGGTTAATTGAACAAGCCGGATTTAAAGGCATTAAAAAAGGAAATACCGGAGTACACTCTAAACAAGCATTAGTAATAGTTAATTACGGAAATGCAAAAGGAATTGAAATATTAGAATTGGCTAATGAAATTCAAGATATCATTTTTAAAATGTTTAATATTTCCTTAGAAATTGAAGTTAATATTATTTAATGTATTTATCAAAACTTTAATAAATATTATACAATTACCACTTTTTTAAATTCTTAAAAATTCTTTTTTTATCAAAAAATTAAAATACTATTTATTTCCAAATAATTTTATCTGAAAACCTAACAAAAGTCATGCTTTAATTTGATAACATTTGTATATTTATAGACAACTTATTTATTAATATAAATTTTATTCTATGAAAGTATTTGATGATAAACACATTAAAAATGTAGCTTTTGTAGGGGCCCATCATAGTGGAAAAACAACCCTTGCTGAAACTATGCTCTTTGAAGCTGGATTACTGCAACGTCGTGGTAGAGTTGAAGACAAAAATACCGTTGCTGACTACCACGAGATTGAACACGAAAGAGGCGCAAGCATCTATGCAACTCCACTTCATACTGAATGGCGTAACTACAAAATAAATATTATAGATACACCTGGTTTAGATGATTTTATTGGAGAAATTGCTTCAACTATGCATGTTGCTGATTCTATAGCAATGGTAATTAATGCTCAACAAGGTGTTGAGGCAGGAACTGAAATAATTTGGAATTATATCGATCGTTTTAACAAACCAACGCTTTTTGTGGTAAATCAAATTGATCATGAAAATGCCAATTTTGATCAAAGCTTTAACAGTATTGTAAACTTAGTTGGTAAAAATGCTGTAAAAATTCAATATCCACTTGTATTAGACGGAGCACAATGCATTATTGATGTGCTAAAAATGAAACTGTACAAATTTGGCCCGGAAGGTGGGAAACCTCAAAAATTAGAAATTCCAGCTGATCAGGCAGAATTAGCTAATCATCTTCAAAATGAATTAGTTGAAAAAGCCGCAGAAAATGATGAGGAGTTAATGGAGTTATTTTTTGATAAAGGAACTCTAAATGAAGATGAAATGCGTAAAGGCATTAAACTAGGAATGTTAAATGGTGCGTTATACCCTGTATTTTGCGTATCAGCCCTTAATGATATGGGGACAGGCCGTTTAATGGGCTTTATAGATAATGTTGTTCCAGCAGCAATTGATATTAAAATGGAACAAAGTGTTGAAGGAAAAGACATATTAGCCAAGGTTGATGCGCCTACTACTTTATTTGTATTTAAAACTTTACATGAGCCAAATTTGGGTCAGATTACTTTCTTCAAAGTAAAATCTGGAGAAATTAAACAAAATGACAAGCTCATTAACTCAAGAAATGAAGAAACAGAAGTTCTCAATCAACTATTTATTATGGATGGTAAAAAAAGAGAAGCAGTTGATAAATTAAGTTGTGGAGATATTGGAGCAACCTTAAAATTGAAATATACAGAAACTAACGATACGCTTAGAGCAAAAGGACATGAAGTAACTGTTAAGCCAATTCAATACCCAGAACCAAGACTTATTAGAGCTATTTCTGCTGTCAATAAATCAGATGATGAAAAACTATCTGAAGTATTGAGAAAAATTAATAGTCAGGATCCAACATTATACGCAAGATATTCTAACGATTCCAAACAATTATTGTTAAGTTGTCAAGGAGAATTACATCTTTCCGCACTAGATTGGACTTTAAAAAACAATTACAATATTGAAGCAAAATATGAAAATCCTAGAGTTGTTTATCGTGAAACTATTCAACGATCCTCAACTCAAAGTTATAAACACAAGAAACAATCTGGAGGATCAGGGCAGTTTGGTGAAGTTCATTTAAAAATTGAACCTTGGTATCCAGAAATGCCAGAACCAGACGGATTTAATATCCGAGGAAAAGAAGAAATCGAATTACCATGGGGCGGAAAACTGATTTATTACAACTGTATTGTTGGAGGTGTAATTGATGCTCGTTTTATTCCTTCCATTTTAAAAGGAATTATGGAGGTAATGGAAGACGGACCTTTAACAGGATCCTTTGCAAGAGATATTAGAGTAATGGTTTTTGACGGAAGAATGCACGCAGTTGACTCTAATGATATTTCATTTAAAATTGCGGCAGCACACGCTTTTAAAGCTGCGTTCTTAGATGCAAATCCACGATTGATGGAACCTGTAAATGATTTAGAAGTTATAGTTCCTGAAGAAATGATGGGTAATGTTATGACCGATTTACAAGCTAGACGATCAATAATTATTGGTATGGATAGTGTAGGCAGATATCAACGTATAAAAGCTAAAACTCCACAAGCAGAGTTACATAATTTCTCAACTACTTTGCGTTCATTATCACAAGGTAAAGGTACTTTTAGCACTAAATTTGCCTCATTTGAGCAAGTTCCAACAAATATTCAACAAGAATTAGTAAAGTAATTTAGCTAGTTATAAAATAAACTGCATTAGTAAATAACCAATAAAAAATTTATTAATGCAGTTTTCTTATACTTTATAACTATATTAAATAATATATTCAACTTTTTGTACTTTTGTACAAAATATAAAGTATCATGAAATAGCCATGTTTGCAAAAACACAAACTTTGATGAAAATATTTTAATCAAACTGGCGTATTCCATATGACATATAAAAAAACAAATAAAATATTCACATATGAAATTATTTATTATATCTATCCTATTATTAGGAATTGGTTTTGCCGGTATTGCAATTAAAATTTGGGCAAAAAAAGATGGAAAGTTTGGCGGAACCTGTGCAAGTCAGAGTCCTTTTTTAAATAAAGATGGTGAACCTTGTGGCTTTTGCGGAAAATTACCGGAAGATTGTGAGAATAAAACTGACAACAAACAAGAAACTATAATCAACATTAAAAAAATATCTTAAACTTGATATTTACTTACCTTCTATATGTATTTGTAGCCATAGTTGCAATACAATTTTTATATTATGTAATTATTTTTGGCAGGTTTTCATTTTCAAAACCCAAAACTAAACCTACAAATAATCAGGCTGTTTCTGTTATAATTTGCGCTAAAAACGAATCAGAAAATCTTAAAGAAAAACTAGAACATTTTGCCAATCAACAATACCCAAAGTTTGAATTAGTTTTAATAAATGATCGTTCAACTGATGAAACTCTTGATGTTTTGGAACGGTTTAAAGAAAACTATGAAGAGCGTTTAAATTATAGAAATATTACCATAAAAATTGTTAATGTTCAAGAAAATGAACAATTTTGGGGCAGTAAAAAATATGCTCTATCGCTCGGAATTAAAGCTGCTTCAAACGAACTTCTCCTTTTAACTGATGCAGATTGTAAACCTATTTCGCCATTCTGGATTCAAGAAATGATTGCAGGTTTTTCTGATGAGAAATCTATTATTATTGGATATAGCGGTTATCGGTTTATTAAAAATTCGTTTCTCAATAAAATAATTCGTTTTGAAACCTTAATAACAGCTATTCAATACTTTTCATATGCTAAATATGGAATACCCTATATGGGAGTTGGCAGAAATTTAGCCTATACCAAAACACAATTTTTTGAGGCCAGAGGTTTTGCAGACCATATGCATTTACGTTCGGGGGATGACGATTTATTTATCAACCAAATTGCTACTAAAAAGAATACTGAAGTATGCTATACATCCAATTCATTTACAATTTCAGAACCGAAAACAAGTTTAAAAGATTGGATTTTACAAAAGCGACGTCATATTTCAACAGCTTCTTATTATAAATTTCATCATAAATTTTTATTAGGATTATTTTACCTATCGCAAATATCTTTCTGGGTTCTTGCTGTAATTTTATTGATTTTCCAATATAAATTATACTGGATTTTAGGTATCATCGGATTTAGATTTTTATTTACTTTTATAATCATTGGATTGTCTGCCAAAAAGTTAAATGAAAAAAAATTAGTACTCTTAAGTCCAATATTGGAATTATTCTTGATACTTTCTCAATTAAAATTCTATATTCACAACTTGATTTCAAAACCTAAACATTGGTAAAATCTAGCGACATACTTACTCACATCAAAAAAGCAAAACAAGGAAATGAGCAAGCTTATACATTTTTATTAAACACTTTCTGGAATGATGTCATGAGATTTCAGTTGTCAAAAATTCAAAATGAAACTGAAGCTGAAGACATTACAATAAAAACATTTGCAAGAGTTTTTGATAAAATTCATTTATATGATGAGCATTACACTTTTAAAACATGGATTTTAACCATCTCTAAAAACATCTATATTGATGAATTTCGAAAATCAAAAAGTGAAAACATAACTACTCAAAGTTTTTCTTTAACTGATTATGATTTTTATGATAATAATCCTTCACCAGAAGATCAAATTATCATTGATCAGAATCTAAGTCAGTTATTATCTTTCATAAAACTCTTAAAGCCACATTATCAAGAAGTTATAAACCTTCGTTACTTCCAAGAAAAAAGTTATAAAGAAATTTCAGAAACATTAAATGAACCGATGAGTAACGTAAAAATTAAAATTTTACGTGCTAAAAAACTATTAGCAGAAATTATTCAAAAAAATAAGTAAATTTTATACCTATTTCTTTTACAGCTTGTAAAACTTATGGTTTTTTAAAAATCAATCAATAAAACTTATCAAAATATATTTGTAACTTTGTCAAAATTTTAAAAAATGTCTGAGCAAGAATTAAATATTCATCAACCAAAACCAAAATGGTTACGCGTAAAATTGCCAACCGGTAAAAAATATGTTGAACTGAAAGGATTAGTTGATAAATATAAACTTCACACCATTTGTACCAGTGGAAGTTGTCCGAACATGGGTGAATGTTGGACAGAAGGCACTGCAACATTCATGATTTTAGGCAATATATGTACCCGATCTTGCGGATTTTGTGGAGTTCAAAC
>JAMPYA010000116.1 GCA_023700885.1 Flavobacteriaceae bacterium | reverse complement strand
TAGATGATTTTTTAGAGAATATTTTATCTAAAGAAGATGATTTTAATGATTTCGAGGAATTTACAATTGATGAGTTACATCAAAAATTAAGTGATGCTGTTACTCATGAAGAGTACGAATTAGCAGCAAAGATTAGAGACGAAATTGAAAAACGAAACAAAAAATAACAATCTTAAATGAAGAAAACACCCCTTTTATTGTTGTTCAGTATCAGTAACACAATTATTTTCGCACAAGAATCTACAAACGCAATTATCCCTACAGAAGGGATTTCTTTTCAATCAATTTTTAGAGGTGCTATTGGAATGGCTGTACTGCTTTTAATAGCAGTAGTTTTTAGCAATAACAGAAAAAAAATTAATTGGAAAACTGTTTCTATCGGTATTTTAGCCCAACTTATTTTAGCTATCGGAATTTTAAAAGGCGATAAAATTGGTTTCAACTTTCAACTATTTGGCAGTACACGCCGGTTAGATTTAAGTTTTATTCAAACAGCTTTTGAATCTGTCGGACAAGTATTTATCAATATTTTAGATTATACCCGTGCCGGAAGTGAATTTCTTTTAGGAGGTATGATGAACATCAACTCTTATGGTTTTATCTTTGCATTCCAAGTATTGCCAACTATAATTTTCTTTTCTGCTTTAACATCGGTATTATTTTATTTAGGAATTATCCAAAAAGTAGTTGCAGGATTGGCAATGTTACTTACCAAATTACTTCATATTTCAGGTGCTGAAAGTTTATCTGTTGCTGGAAACATCTTTTTAGGGCAAACAGAAGCTCCATTAATGATTAAAGCGTACTTGGAAAAAATGACGCGTTCAGAAATTCTTTTAGTAATGGTTGGAGGAATGGCAACCGTTGCTGGTGGTGTTTTAGCCGCTTATATTGGTTTCCTTGGAGGTGATGACCCTGTTTTGCGATTAATGTTTGCTAAACATTTATTAGCCGCTTCTGTTATGGCAGCTCCTGGAGCTATTGTAATTTCAAAAATTTTGTATCCTCAGGTTGATGAAATTGATATGGATGTAAATGTTTCACATGATAAAATTGGAGCCAATATATTAGATGCAATTGCTAATGGAACCACAGAGGGATTAAAATTAGCTGTAAACGTAGCTGCAATGTTATTGGTATTCATTGCTTTTATCGCCATGATAAATGGGATTCTAGGTTGGTTTGGCGGTGTAACCAATTTAAATCAATGGGTTGCCGCTAATTCACCTTACACTTCGTTCTCTTTAGAAGCTATTTTAGGAACTATTTTTTCTCCATTGATGTGGTTAATTGGTGTAGCACAACAAGACATGATGTTAATGGGGCAATTGTTAGGAATCAAATTAGTAGCAAGTGAGTTTGTGGGCTATATTCAGTTGGCTGAATTAAAAGATGTTGCTACTGGTTTACATTTAACCTATGAAAAATCTGTGATTATGGCAACTTATATGCTTTGCGGTTTTGCCAATTTTGCTTCCATCGGAATTCAGATTGGAGGCATTGGTTCATTAGCCCCAAGTCAACGAAAAACCTTATCAGAATTTGGATTAAAAGCTGTAATTGGAGGTTCTTTAGCCTCTTTATTATCAGCCACCATAGCAGGAATGTTAATAGGATAGTATTAAATAATTAAAAATTAAAAATTAAAAATTTTGAAAGTTCCCCTCGGCTCCGCTCGGGAAACTTTTAGTTTAAAGTTTAAAGTTTAAAGTTTGAATAATATAACATTATGAACATTATGAACATTATGAACATTATGAACATTATGAACATTATGAACATTATGAACATTAAAAAGTTAAAAGTCAACTAATGAAACAATATTTAGACCTATTACAGCACTTAAAAACCCACGGAACAACCAAAACAGATAGAACCGGAACTGGAACTAAAAGTGTTTTTGGGTATCAAATGCGTTTTGATTTACAAGAAGGTTTTCCGATGATTACCACTAAAAAATTGCATTTAAAATCAATTATTTATGAGCTTCTTTGGTTTATAAATGGCGATACTAACATAAAATTCCTACAAGAAAACGGCGTAAAAATTTGGGATGCTTGGGCTGATGGACAGGGTGATTTAGGACCTATTTACGGACATCAATGGCGCAATTGGAACAGTGAAGGAATTGACCAATTATCAGAAGTTATCCATACTTTAAAAACCAATCCAGACAGCAGACGCATGCTAATTTCTGCATGGAATCCGAGTGTTTTGCCCAATACGTCCATTTCGTTTTCAGAAAATGTTGCCAACGGAAAAGCGGCCTTACCACCCTGTCATGCCTTTTTTCAGTTTTATGTTGCTGATGGAAAATTATCGTGTCAACTGTATCAACGAAGTGCCGATGTATTTTTAGGCGTTCCGTTTAACATTGCTTCGTATGCTTTATTAACCATGATGATAGCGCAGGTTACCAATTTACAATACGGCGAATTTATCCATACTTTTGGCGATGTACATATTTACAAAAATCATTTAGAACAAATTGATTTACAATTATCTAGAGAACCCAAAAGGTTACCTACTATGCACATCAATCCCGAAAAAAAATCAATTTTTGATTTTACGTTTGATGATTTTGAATTGGTAAATTATCATCCGCATCCACATATAAAAGGAGACGTTTCTATCTAATACCTTTTGATTATGAACACAACCGAACAACACGAATTGTACGAAAAAGCCCGCAACACGGTAAAACAGCAGAAATTTGTTTATTATCATTTTATCTTATTTTTAGTAGGCGCTGCTTTTGTGTTTGCGGTTAACAAAATTTTAAAATTGGGCAATGCTTATGGCAATTGGTACCAATGGGTTATTGTATTGTGGTTTTTTGGTTGGCTTATTCATTGCGTTCAGGTTTTTATTTTCAATCGGTTTTTTGGGAACGATTGGGAACGTTTACAAACGGATAAACTAATAGAAAAACACGCAGAGAAATTAAAAAAACTAGAACAACAATTGTTGGATAAAACACCCAAATCTGCCGAATAAATTCGCTAAAAAAGCACCATACAATGAACTTAACGCTGATAGCTGCCGTAGATACCCAATGGGGAATTGGATACCAAAACCAATTGTTGTGCCACTTACCGGCCGATTTAAAACATTTTAAACAACTTACCACCGGCCATGTTATTGTTATGGGTCGCAAAACCTTTGAATCGATTGGGAAGCCCTTGCCCAACCGCACCAATATAGTTATTAGTCGCAATACCAATTTAACACTACCCGAAGGCTGTGTGTTGGCACATTCCTTACACGAGGCGCTGCAATGGATTTTAACAGATCAAAAAGTGTTTATTATTGGCGGTGCCGATTTATACCAACAAGCCCTACCGTTGGCCCATGAGCTGATTATTACGCACATCCATCACACCTTTAAAGCAGATGCTTATTTTCCTAAAATTGATATAGCGCTTTGGACAGTAGTATCAAAAGAAGATCTTAAAGCCGATGAAAAAAACAAGTATGATTATAGTTTTGTAAGGTATCTTAAAAAGTACGCATTCTAAATTTTATAGGTTAGTGAAAACATTACAATTCTTGGTAAAATATAGATTTTCGTATCTGAAATGATGTATGATGTAAAACTGTTTTGATTTTTATATTTAACATCCATTATATTTTGAGCACTTAGTTTATAACTCCACGCGCTATTTTCCTTTTTATAAGATAACATTAAATTAGTCATTTCATAGGTATTTTGCAGATTTAGTGCTTTTTGCTGATAATTAAATCGTGCATAATCAAAAGACAGAATAAATCCTTTTAAAAAATCATAATCGATGTTCACAAAAGGCTCATTTGTGCTAAACGTTGATTTTAAAGTACCCGAAGTATAGTTTCCAAAACTTTGTCTAAAACCAAGCTCTATGGTAGGATATTTTTCATGCAAAGATTTCGTTGAAATTACATACAAAGCACTGTTGTTTTTATTATTTACAGCCGTATTATTTACAGTTTGTAAAAAATCTGTCGTACTTAAATTGACATTAACATGGTATTTAATGTATTTGTATTTCTTATTTAAGGTGGTATTAAAACTCCAACGCTTTTCAGGATTTGCTACCATTACAGGTGAAAGATATTGATTCGTATTTTCAAATTGTACCGTGTTTTGAATGCCTTCCACCTTTTTAAAATAATTAATACTGCTATATAATAGGATACCTCGGTATAAACTAAACCTACTATAATAGATTCTTGCCGAATGAGACAACTCGTTTTCTAGTTGTTCATTTCCTTTAAACACCGAATTATACGATTGTAAATAAAATTGATTAGCCAATTTGGAAGCATCAGAAAAAGAACTTTTAAGTTGATAATTAAATTGTAATTTTTTGGATTGACTAAATTCAAATTTAACCAGAAAATCTGGCAGAACAACCCATTTATTTTGTTGATAATTATTTATTTGATTGGCTTCCCAACTGTAATAATGAACAAAAGCACCTTGTTTAAATTCGGCTATTCCGGTTTTAAATTTATAATGAATTCCAGTATATAAATCATTGAGTTGATATTCTAAATCATTGCCAAAACCATCGTTATTAAAATTGTATGTTGAATTATCTTCTAAGTGCTGACTGTCATTGGTATAAAATTGTTCGGTTACATATTTATTCCCAAAAGTTGTATAAATGTGATTCTTGTTATTGATTACCCAATAATGTTTTAAAACCACATCAATATTGTTCTTGTCTGTTTGCTTTAATTGTGATAAATGAAATACATTTCCGTTTATAAGTGGTATGAGTCCTTGTAAAATTGGTTGGGCGGTTATCCAAGTTGAATTGGGTTTATTGTTATCAATCGTAAAAGAAGCCGCAAGAGAAAGTGTGTGTTTTTTAGCGATTACTTTATGCCATTCAATGGTCTGATTGACATTGATACCTTCTGTATCTTTTGATGTAAGAATATCTTTATTTTCAGTATTAATGACAGAAAAAATAGCGTTATTACTTAAGTTGTCTGATATTTTGAATTGCGAATTTACAAACCATTGTTCTTTAGTGCTTGGAGCATATTCAATGTTTAATTTACCAATACCTAAAAAGCTCTTAGCGTTATGATTACTTTCTATATCTTCTGTAAAACTTGTGTTAAAAGTAGTATATTGATTTATTGTTTTGGAAAATGCGGATGTATTTGATTGTGATAAAATAGCATAACCCCCAATGATTAGTTTTTCATTAATAGTTTTTGTGATATTTAAAGCTCCAACCTGATGCTGACTGTTTACTAAATCCTGTGTTTCTAAAAAAGAGGCAAAATCACTACCTGATGTATTGTATAAAGAACCATCTCCTTTTAAAATAGCGTTTATTCCACCTTGAAAATTCATATAATCTTTAAACGTAAATATTTTTTCACCTGTATTATTTATATTTCCGATAAAGTTAATGGTGGTTTTCGGACTGTAATAAAACACATTAGCATGACTTCTGTAATAATCTTTATTTCCTTTACCCGCTTCAACATCGCCAAAGGCAAATTGTTTTTTATCCTTTTTTAAGAGAATATTCATTGCCATCTGATCTGAATTGGATACATTTTTCAGAAAAGAAACTTCATTGTAATTATCAATTGTTTGAACTCTATCAATCGCATCAGCCGGGATGTTTTCTACAGCTAACTTCGTATCACCGCCAAAAAACTTTCTTCCCTCTACTAATAAGGTAGTAATATTTCTGCCTTGCACTGTAACCAAACCGTTTTTATCAACCTCAACCCCTGGCAATTTTTTAAGGACATCTTTTAACTTACGTTCCTCACCGGTAACAAATTTGTTGGTATTATAGCTAATCGTATCTCCTTTAACAGTAACAGGCAGTTCGATTACGACCTCCTTTAAATAATCAGGTGCTTCCTGCAGGTGAATATTTTTGATAACATCTTTATCAGCAATTAATTTGAAATGAGATGATTTATATCCTAAATAACTTACCGTTATGTTGTAATAATCTCCTTTTGTGAGGTCTAACTGATAATAACCAGAATCATCGGTAATGGCAAACTTTAGATTTTTAGTGAGATCTTCGGATTTTGCAATGACATTTGCATAAGCTAACGGATTTTGCAAACTGTCTTTTACCACGCCTTTAAGTGTATAGTTTTGTGCGTTTGAATAGAGAATTTTAAAAAGTAATAAAAAGATAAATATAGTTCTGTTTTTAAACATAATTTAAAGTATTGGTCTATTTAAAATCTATTAAAAATATTTTCACGTTTTTTAAAATATTCTTCTTCGGTAATTTTTATTCCTTTGATTGGTTTTTTTAGAGTGATAACTTCTTTGGGATTCAATATAATTTTAGTAGCTGTAATCAATAAACCACCTATTTGAACTTCTAAAACAAGACCTGGTAGTCCATGATATTTTTGAGGGCCAAAATTTACTGGAATTTCAGGAGTGTACCACACAAAATTAGTTTCATTATTTAAAATTGCTTTGTAGCACAAATAAGCGCCTATTGGTTTGGTTTCTTGAGTTAAAACCCATTTTGATGGAAGATAATCAATTAACCAAAAGTCGCCACCGTCTGCTTTTTGATATAAAAAAGTATTTGTTGAATTGTCTGTATAATAGATGCTATTTCCACCTGCAACTACCTTTGTTAAATTAATTTTTTGATCAGCATCGGATTCCATCTTGTCAATTATCTTATAAATCGACTCATTTTTGGTAAATTTTAAGACAGATTCAACATCATTTGTGTTTTTAATAATGGTGCTTACAGTTTGCTTATCCTTCTCTGAAATTTTATCGTTTGTAGCTATTTTGGATAAATCTCTCGGTTTTAAACTAACATTATAAATGATAGCTCCTGAAAACTTTTGCTGAGAAAAAAGTAAAGTCGTAAATAATAAGAAAATCAATACTATTATTTTTCTCATAAATTATTTTTATAATTTTTCATTATTTTATTACCAATATTTTCAAACTCTTCTTTGGTTACTACTTTGCCTTGTGTTGGTTTTTTAATAGCATTTTTACTATCCGTTTTTAAATCGATTTTAGAAGCAGAATATCTTAAATTTCTATACTC
>JAMPYA010000115.1 GCA_023700885.1 Flavobacteriaceae bacterium | reverse complement strand
TAAAACACAACCGAAGCAAACACCATTTACCACAGCATAGCAATAAGGAGTTTAAACTCCTTGTTGAAAGTATCATTTGTAGTTATGAACACGCTTTTAGGCAAGAATATAAAGGCGGTTTTGATGTGGTGATTGGTAATCCGCCTTATACATATAGAAATGCTATTTCAGAAAAAGAAAAAGAATATTTTAAAAGGAATTATAATTCAACAGAGGGTAATTTTGATTTATATAAATTTTTTATTGAGAGATTAATATTGGTAACAAAATCTTATGGTTATTCAAGTTTAATTGTTCCCAATACATTTTTAAGTGCATTGACATATAAGAAATTAAGAGAAATAATTATTAATGAATTTAAAGTATTAGAATTGTTTGATTTAGGGCTTGATGTATTTGAAAATGTTGTAGTTGAAAGCTTAATATTTAATTTTAAAAAAGAAAAAACAATAACTCAAAATACTTTAATTAAAATAGACAGAATTAGAACAGGAAATTATTTCAGTATTGAAAATACTTACACTATTGATTTGCTAAAATATTATAAAAAGGATAATAATTTCAACATTTACTTATCCTCTGAAATTGATAATATTATAAGTAAAACTCAAATAAGTAAAATTGATTTAGGCAAAATAACTTATTGCACTGTTGGAATAAATACTGGTTATATAAAAGATGATTTAACATCAAATATAAAGCTTGATGATAGGTATCATAAAATGTTAAATGGGAAAAATATTGGAAGGAATTATGTTGAATGGAATGGTGAGTGGGTAATGTATGATGTAGATTTTGTTAAAAGCAAAGGAGATAAAGGAAGGTCTCTCCCTCCAGAGTATATTTTTACCAGTGAAAAAATTCTGGTTCAAAGAACTAGAAGAGGTATGAAAAGGAAATTAGTTTGTTATTATGATATTGATAAATATTATAATTTGAATAGAATCTCTAATATTATCCTAAAGGATGATAATTATAGTTTGAAATATGTCTTTGCATTATTAAATTCTGAATTATTAGACTTCTATTTTAATAAATATTTTAATGAGTATGAAGTTAAACCTTTTCACCTTGCATTATTGCCAATTAAAATTTTATCAAAAGAAGACCAACAACCCTTCATAGAAAAAGCAGATTTAATGCTATCATTAAACAAAGAATTACAAGAAGTTTCTTTAAAATTCCAAAGAAGTTTAGAAAGAGAATTCTTCGACAAGGGGTTTAAACCCCTTGCCAGTGAAAAATTAAAACCCCTTGCCAGTGAAACTAATAATGCACTTGCTAATGAAAAATTAATACCCTTTGCCAACAAGGGGTTAAAACCCCTTGCCTATGAGGACCCTAAACCTCATGATATTAATCCATTGTCTAAAAAACTACAAGACTGGTACTTGCTTTCTTATGGAGAATTTATAAAAGAATTAGAAAAGAAAAAAGTAAAATTAAGCCTATCACAAAAAGCAGAATGGGAAACCTACTTCTTACAAGAAGCTAAAAAAGCACAAGACCTCAAAACCACTATAGACACCACAGATAAACAAATAGACCAAATGGTATATGAACTCTATGGCTTAACAGAGGAGGAAATCTCAATAATTGAAAATTCTTGAGATTCACGAACACCATAAATACTACTAAATAGATTGTGATTAAAATAAAATTGCGATACAAACAAAGTAGTTAAAATAAAGGTATAGAAGTGGTTTTACATAACTTTTGACCATAAAAAAAGACCTACAATTTCTTGTAAGTCTTTTTTAATAATTGTTTATTAAAATTTATTACAATCTACATTTTAGGGAGTTGTTATAGTTGGAACTAAGGTGATTTTATCAATATTAGTTATATTTCCAGCAGTAACACTAACATCAATTTTCGAGTAACTAACATATCCCTCTTTATTAATGGTCAAAGTGTAAGTTCCTGCTTTAAGTCCTTGAATTAAAAATTTACCATCTTTATCTGTTAGAGTTGTTCCATTTATTAAAGCATCAGAATTATTAGAAAATTCTACAACAAGTCCATCCATTGGCGTATCAATATCATTAGCAGTTTTAACAACAACACCAGATACTGATCCAGAATTCACTTCTGCATTTACGCTAATTACTGGTTTTAAATTATATTTTCCTGAAGTACCTGCTTGCACTATCGATTTTTGCACATCCCAATCTAGAATAAATGTATAAGAAAAACCAGCCTCTAAATTGGCATTCAATTGTAATTTTAAACCTGACTGCATAGCACTAGGTGTATCAAGAGGTATTAATGCATCACTACCTTCCAATTGAAGAGTATTTCCACTACCTAAAATCAATCTAATTTGTTTAAAATTGCCAGCTGGAATTATATTGTCTGTTAATAAAAGATTATTCCCAGCAATAAGCTTTGTTAAATCAACACTAATAGGAGTATTTGTTAAACTCGTCCAACCGGTTTCATTATCCGAGTTATTATATTGTATATCTACAATATTTATATTTACTTGGGTAATATTCATTCCAGGTGCATCTACTAACTTTAACTGAACTCTTGCAGAATTAGTTGCTGTTAGAGTATCGTTGTCATTATTACAACTTTGAATTACCATTGTCAAAATAATTGCAAAAGCAATTATAAAACCTCTTTTCAAATACATTTTCATAATTTCTTAATTTATTAAACTTTGTTAAACTTAAATTTCTATTCCTATTAGACCTTAATTTTTTGAAAAAGTTTTAATATTTATTATTTATCTTATAAATTCTTTTTTTATAACAGTTTTGTTTAAAAAATTACTTTAAAAAATTATTTTGCCAGAATTTATAAACAAAAAAAACCTCTACATTGCTGTAAAGGTTTTTTGTTTTGCTCCCCCTCTAGGACTTGAACCTAGGACCCTCTGATTAACAGTCAGATGCTCTAACCAACTGAGCTAAGGAGGAATCTCCTTGTTTTAGGTGTGCAAATATAATAGTTTTTAAACACTCAGCAAATATTTTTATTAAAAAATAAAGATCCTAAATAAGTTCTTATTTCAACAAAAATATAAGTTACTCATTTACAATTTCTTTAAATACAACCTGTTTTTAGAATAATCTATTACTGCTGCTCCTTTTTGCAGTAAATCTGCGCCAATAATACCATCAATTTCTTCAGACAAATGATTCTTTAATGCAATATTAACATGACTTAAATCCAAAACAACTAAGTCAATTTTGGTTTTCCACCGACCAATTTTAACAGGTATCTTTATGGCCTTATGAGTTTCCATTTCAGTGGCCCCAGCACCTGCTGCTTTAACGTCTGAAACTTCAGTATTCAATTCAAACTTTTGAATTCCACCTAAGCCAATGCAGGTATTTGAAGCTCCGGTATCAACAATAAAATCGCCGTCAACACCATTCAGCTTCATTTTAATTTTTAAATGATTGGTATGAATTTGTTGTAAATCAAATACTTTATATTTTTTTTCTTTTAGGAATTCTTTTAGACTTGCCATAGATTGTTATTTTTGTAAAAATACTCAAATCATGATTATTACAGATACGCACGCACATATTTATAGCGAACTTTTTGAAAATGACAGAAACGAAATGATGAATCGTGCTATATCAAAGGGTGTAAGTCGGTTTTTTGTTCCTGCAATAGACTCAACTTATACTAAAGCAATGCTAGATATTGAACATCAATTTCCAAAAAATGTGTTTTTAATGATGGGTTTACATCCAACTCATGTTAAAGAAAATGTTGTTGATGAGTTGGCTAAAGTAAAAGAATGGCTAGATAAGCGCACATTTTACGGAGTTGGAGAAATTGGCATCGATTTATATTGGGATAAAACTTTTTTAAAACAACAGCAGGATGCTTTTAAAACTCAAATTGAATGGGCAAAAGAAAAAAAACTACCTATAATTATCCATAGTAGAGATTCTTTTGATGAAATTTTTGAAGTTTTAGATGATGTAAAAGATGAACAACTTTTTGGAATTTTTCATTGTTTTACGGGAACCAAAGATCAAGCTGAAAAAGCATTAACTTACCAAATGAAATTAGGAATTGGCGGAGTAGTAACCTTTAAAAATGGTAAAATAGATCAATTTTTAAAAGAAATTCCGCTCAATCATATCGTTTTAGAATCAGATGCACCCTATTTAGCTCCGGTGCCATTTCGTGGCAAAAGAAATGAAAGTAGTTATCTGCCTCTTATTGTAGATAAATTGGCTCAAATTTACAATCTTACTCCAAATGAAATAGCATCTATAACTACTCAAAATTCAAAAGAAATTTTTAGCATCTAACAGTTATTCAGATAAAAAAGTAAAAGCAAATTTATGCTGAAAGTGTGCAATTGAGACTTAATTTTTGATAGTTCTGTTTTTACCTTCTTGACTCAAAGCCATTTTAGGATTTCGTTTAAATGATTTAATTAAATTGATTTTTCTAAATCGTAAAGCCGACCAATCTTCATCTATTGCAATTAAACTGACACCTTCAAAACCGAGATTTCCCAATGATTTCCAACCTTCATCACGAGAAATAGTAGCTTTATATTTTTTGGAGGACTTTTTAGGATATGCAAACCAAAGTGTTGCATCTTCTTTTAAAACCGAGATTAAATCCTTAATAGATTTTTCTACTTGCAGTTCTTCCACTACAAAAACCAAGATAAAATCGTAATTAGTTGATTTTATTTCAATATCAATTTTGATATCATCTAACATACTTATATGATTATTAAACGTTTCCGGATGATTTAAAATCAAAATTGGATTTTGATATTTCAGTTGTAGTTTTTGAAATACTGTTTTCATAAAATCACAGGTTTAATCGATAAAAATAAAAAAAACGCTGAGAATTTCAGCGTTTTAATTTAGTTATGATTGTATTTTTTTGAGCCACTTCCTAACTGAAACCTCTTCATTTATGAGTTCGCGAAGTGCGGCAATCGGAATTCTTTTTTGTTCCATTGAGTCTCTAAACCGAATGGTAACAGCTTTGTCTTCTAAGGTATCATGGTCAACGGTAATACAAAATGGTGTTCCAATAGCATCCTGACGACGATATCTTCTTCCAATGGCATCTTTTTCATCATAATCAACGTTGAAATCCCATTTTAAATCTTCTACAATTTCCTTGGCAATTTCTGGTAATCCATCCTTTTTAACCAACGGCAATACCGCTGCTTTTATAGGAGCCAACACAGAAGGTAATTTTAAAACTGTTCTAACAGAACCATCTTCTAAGGTTTCATCCATTAAAGCCGATGAAAACATCGCTAAAAACATACGATCTAAACCAATAGAAGTTTCAACTACATAAGGCACATAACTCTCATTGAGTTCTGGGTCAAAATATTGTAATTTTCTACCAGAGAATTTTTCATGACTGCTTAAATCAAAATCTGTTCTAGAATGAATTCCTTCTAATTCTTTAAATCCGAAAGGGAATTTAAATTCTATATCAGCCGCAGCATCTGCATAATGTGCTAACTTTTCATGATCGTGAAAACGGTAATAATCATTGCCTAATCCTAATGATAAATGCCATTTTAAGCGGGTTTCTTTCCACGATTCATACCATTTTTTCTGTTCTCCGGGTCGCACAAAAAACTGCATTTCCATTTGTTCAAATTCGCGCATGCGAAAAATAAATTGACGTGCAACAATCTCATTTCTAAATGCTTTACCGGTTTGTGCAATTCCGAATGGAATTTTCATTCTACCCGATTTTTGCACATTTAAAAAATTGACAAAAATACCTTGAGCAGTTTCGGGGCGAAGATATAAATCCATGGCAGATTCTGCCGAAGCGCCGAGTTTGGTTCCAAACATTAAGTTAAATTGTTTAACATCTGTCCAATTTCTAGATCCAGATATCGGACAAGCAATTTCTAATTCTTCGATTAATGATTTAACATCAGCTAAATCTTCTTTTTCTAAAGATTTTGCCATTCTAGTTAAAATAGCCTCTTTTTTTTCGATGTATTCTACTACACGTTGATTGGTTGATATAAATTCCTTTTCATTAAAAGCATCGCCAAAACGTTTTGCAGCTTTAGCAATTTCTTTATCTATTTTATCTTCAATTTTAGCTACATAATCTTCTATTAGAACATCTGCTCTATATCTTTTCTTAGAATCTTTATTATCTATTAAAGGATCGTTAAAAGCATCGACATGTCCAGAAGCCTTCCAAGTGGTTGGATGCATCAATATTGCCGCATCAATACCAACAATATTATCGTGCATTTGCACCATTGATTTCCACCAATAGTTTCTGATATTATTTTTTAACTCAACTCCGTTTTGGGCGTAATCATACACTGCGCTCAATCCGTCATAAATTTCACTTGAAGGAAATATAAATCCATATTCCTTAGCATGTGATATTACTTTTTTAAAATGTTCTTCTTGTATTGCCATAACGCAAAAGTACTAAAGGATTTGGTTATAAAAAACTCTTTTGAATTACACGTAAAAAAAAACAGCAATGAAATCATTACTGTTTTTCAAAGATTGAAATTAAATATTATAATCCTAAGAAAGAATTTTTTAAATCAACTGTAGTTGTACCTACATAGTACGTATCAATGTAAACATCAATAGTATAAGCACCTTGTACCATTGCAGCTCTATCCACATTAACAACTGCAATTACCTCTAATGCTTTATTGTCATAGTTTGCAGTAGTTTTATCTGTATAAGAAACCGCTTTACCATTCTCTACTGTAATTGTTCCGGCATTTTTTACAACTGCACCAGAAGGGTCTTTAATAACGTAATATACGTTTCTGTTTCCTTTAGTTGCAATTCTGTTTTCAGCAATTTTAAAACTAACTCTAAAAGCATCTGTTTTGTTAAAACTATTTGTTTCAGAAAGTTTATCACTACTGCGCAATTTCATTGCTGAAGCTTTAACTTCATTTACAATTAAAACTGAACCAACATTAACAACATTTGTTAACTCTGTGTTTTTGTTAGTTAAATCAGTATTAACAACCGTTTGTTCTTCAATTGTTTTTTTATGGGTAACTACTTCTAAACTTAAAAATTCATTAGCTCCTTTTAATGAATCTGTTAAAAAGAAAAGACGTTTGTTTTTAGATTCTAAATCAGCAATTC
>JAMPYA010000114.1 GCA_023700885.1 Flavobacteriaceae bacterium | reverse complement strand
GTTCTCTTTTTAGGATTTGCAATTGGAGGCATAAATGTATTGTTTTTATTTACCCATTTTCTTGATAAAGATTACTACGGACTTATCACTTTTTTGTTATCAGCAGCAAACCTTATGTTACCTTTAATGGTTTTAGGTATGCAACATACGATCGTTAAATTTTACTCAACTTATAGAGAAAAAGAATTACAAGACGGTTTTCTTGTTACAAGTTTATTTTTGCCGCTATTAGTGATAATTCCGGTTGGAATTTTTGGAACGTTTGCTTACGAATATATTGCTGATTTGATTTCTGTACAAAATCCAATCATCAAAAAATACACCTATTTAATCTTTTTGGTTTCCATTTTTATGGGATACTTTGAAGTTTTTTATGCGTGGACTAAAGTACATTTTCAATCAGTTGTTGGAAATTTTATTAAAGAAGTTTTTGTACGTATCATGACTTCTATCTTATTAATAGCGGTTTATTTAGGGTGGTTAACCAATGAGCAATTTATATTTGCAGTTGTAGGTGTTTATTTTTTGCAAACAATCATTATGTTTTTATATGCTATAACAGTATATAAACCGAAATTTGAATTAGTAATTCCGCCAAATATTAAAGAAATTTTAGCCTTTTCGGGTTATATTATTATGGCAGGATCTGCTGGCACCATTTTATTGGAAATAGATAAATTTATGATTCCCCAAATGCGTCAAATTGCAGAAGTAGCTTATTATTCAGTTGGAATTTATATAGCTACAGTTGTTGCTTTGCCTACTAGAGCGATGCAACAAATTATTACCCCAATTACGGCTAAGGAATTGAACTACAATAATTTAGGTGAGGTTGGAAAATTATATAAATCGAGTTCTATAAATTTATTAGTTATTGGTGGTTTGTTGTTTTTACTCATCAATTTAAATTTAGCCGATATGTATTTAATCATCAATAAACCAGAATTTGCTAACGGATTTTGGATTGTATTATTTATTTCGATGGCAAAATTATACGAAATGGCTTTGGGAACCGGCAATGCGATCATTGCCAATTCTGTCTATTATCGCATTTATTTTTACCTTTCTTTAGCGATGGCTTTAACTGTTATTTTTTTAAATAAATGGTTGATTGGTTTAATGGGAATTGATGGAGCCGCCATTGCCACTTTTTTGGTGGTTTTTATCTTTAATACAATTAAAATAGTATTCATAAAAGCCAAGTATGGTGTTCAACCTTTTTCTATGAATTCGGCAAAATTAGTATTTTTAACAATCGTAATGTTGTTCATATTTTTTAAAGTAGAATTTAATTTTAATCCATTTATATCGATTATTTTGAAAAGCGGAATAATAGGATTTCTTTATGTTGGAATCGTTTATTTTTGGAAGATTTCAGCTGAATTCAATGGATTTATCGATAAAACAATTAAAACTTATTTGTAATTTATAAGCATTAAAAAATCCCGTATTACGGGATTTTTTTTTGATTAATTATTGTAAGGTCTACGTTTTTTTAGTGGTTCTACTTGTTGGTTTTTATAAGTAGGTTCTTGGTGGTTATCTCTGTATGAAACTTCTTTTTTGTGTTTTATTTCTTCGAAACCTCGATTAGATTTTTTGTATTGTTTTCTATCATATTTATCTTTCTTTTCGTATTCATGTCTGTTACCATAATATCCATCGTTTTTAGAGTTTCCGTAATTTCTATAATTATGTTTATCATAATATGAATAGTGATTAGTGTAATACTTATTGTGATAATAATGACGGTGATAATCATTAATATAACCAATATATTGAATTCTATTTCCTGGGTGATAAACGATGCTCAAATAGCCCATTTTATGAATTCTGCCTCTGTTATAATGGATATCTACTGATCCAATTCTTGAAACTTTTCCAAATCTGTTGTAATCGATAAACACATTTTCAATTCTAAGTATGTTCCCATATCGATCTTGTTCAATTCTTACCGGCAAATTTTTACCTAATCGAACATGTCCATTTCTAAATCGGATACTTAAATCTATATGTCGAGGTCTAAGAATTTCAAATTCAAATGCTCCGTCAGGAAATACAAAAAATAAGATGCCATTTTCTTCAAATTCTATGGGTTGATAATTATAATAATAACTATCATTTGAA
This sequence comes from Flavobacteriaceae bacterium, assembly GCA_023700885.1. Classification (GTDB taxonomy): domain Bacteria; phylum Bacteroidota; class Bacteroidia; order Flavobacteriales; family Flavobacteriaceae; genus JAGXRT01. Next base: position 5,021 of record JAMPYA010000114.1, on the reverse strand, counting down.
AAGTTGTTTGCTGAAGTTAAACTAGGAATTAAAAATCCTAATCCTAACATAAAAATTACTAATTTTTTCATAATCTCATTCTTTGAAATGATATCTACTCTATAAGCTTTTCGATTTCCGCTTGATGAGTAAAATTCAAAGAACGTGCCAAAAAATATTGCAATTATAAATAAATCGACTAATCAACTATAAATCAGTCAATAATAAATGAAATAAAATAATGAAAATTAAATTATTTAGGATGGTTTGCATCAATTGCTTTACGAACGCTTCCGTATTTTAAAAGTAGTTTTTCTGCATCTTCTATGGAAATTTGAAGTTCTTGAGCAATCATTTTACTGCCTCTATCAACTAGTTTGAAGTTGGTTAATTGCATATCAACCATTTTGTTGTCTTTAACTTTTCCAAGTCTAATCATGGTGGCAGTAGAAATCATGTTTAGTGCTAATTTTTGAGCAGTACCTGCTTTCATTCGAGAGCTACCGGTTACAAATTCTGGACCAACAATAACAACAATAGGATATTGAGCAATTTTTGACAGTGGACTATCTAAATTCATGGTAATACATCCTGTAATAATTCCGTTTTGATTTGCTTTTTCTAGTGCTCCTAACACGTAAGGTGTAGTTCCTGAAGCCGCAATTCCAATTAGAATATCCTTATTTGTAATTTGATATGCTTGTAAATCAATCCAAGCTTGTTCTGTCGAATCCTCGGCGTTTTCAACGGCTTTACGAATAGCTTTATCGCCACCAGCAATTATACCAATAACTAAATCATCATCAACACCAAAGGTAGGAGGGCATTCAGAGGCATCTACAATTCCTAAACGACCGCTTGTGCCAGATCCGATATAAAATAATCTACCCCCATTTTGAAGTTTTGAAACGATTTCATTTACTAAACGTTCAATTTGCGGAATTGCTTTTTCAACAGCAAAAGGAATCGTTTTATCTTCATTATTGATGTTTGTCAATAATTCTTTCACATTCATTTTCTCTAAATGATTGTATTTTGAAGGATGTTCGGTAGTTTTTTCAAAATTCATAGTTTCAAAGGTATAAAAAAAGCTTCAAGGTAAATTGAAGCTTTAAAGTAAGTTTATATTAAATTAAATAATCAATTTTCTACTTACGAGAGAGTTGCGATAATTTTATTTAAGGTTGCACTTGGTCTCATGGCTTTTTCAGTTAAGCTATTGTCAAATTTATAATATCCACCAATATTTACAAATTTTCCTTGAGCATCATTTAACTCTTTTACAATTGTATTTTCATTTGTTTCTAATGCTTCAGCAACCTTAGTAAATTGAGCTTTTAATTCAGCATCTTTGTTTTGATTTGCTAAAGCTTGAGCCCAATACATGGCTAAGTAGAAATGACTACCTCTATTGTCTATTTCATTAACTCTTCGTGAAGGTGATTTTCGGTTATCTAAAAATTTGTCGGTAGCTTCATCTAAAGTTTCAGCAAATACCAATGCTTTTTTATTGTTATAATTATGTCCTAAATGTTCAAAAGAAACGGCTAAAGCTAAAAATTCTCCTAAAGAATCCCAACGTAAATGTCCTTCTTTAACAAATTGCTGAACATGTTTTGGAGCAGAACCTCCAGCGCCGGTTTCAAATAAACCACCTCCATTCATTAATGGAACAATTGATAACATTTTTGCAGAGGTACCTAATTCTAAAATTGGGAATAAATCTGTTAAATAGTCGCGTAATACATTTCCTGTAACAGAAATGGTATCTAAACCATCTTTAACTCTTTTGAGGGTATAAATGGTAGCTTCTTTTGGAGACATTATTTGTATATCTAATCCAGTTGTATCATGGTTTGGTAAATAGGTATTTACTTTTGCAATTATTTGAGCATCATGTGCTCTATTTTTGTCTAACCAAAAGATAGCCGGTGTATTTGATAATTTTGCTCTATTTACAGCAAGTTTAACCCAATCTTGAATTGGAGCATCTTTAACCTGACACATTCTCCAGATATCACCTTTTTCTACCTGATGTTCCATCAATACTTTACCTGAAGCATCTAAAACTTTAACAATTCCGTTATCTTGTATTTCAAAGGTTTTATCGTGAGAACCGTATTCTTCTGCTTTCTGAGCCATTAAACCCACATTTGGAACAGTTCCCATAGTTGCTGGATCAAATGCTCCATGCTCTTTGCAGAAATTGATAGTAGCATCGTAAACTCCTGCATATGTGCTATCTGGAATGATAGCTTTAGTATCTTGCAATTGGCCTTCTGCATTCCACATTTGACCAGAAGTGCGTATCATGGCAGGCATTGAGGCATCTACAATTACATCACTTGGTACATGAAGATTTGTAATTCCTTTGTCAGAATCTACCATTGCAATTGCCGGTCCATTTGCTAAGCAAGTTTTAATATCTGCTTCAATAGCTGTTTTTTGGATTTCTGGTAAGCTTTGAATTTTACTTACTAAATCGCCAAATCCGTTATTTACATTGACTCCTAGTTCTTTAATTATTGCGCTATTTTTTTCAAAAACATCTTTAAAGAAAGAAGTAACTGCATGACCAAAAATTATTGGATCAGAAATTTTCATCATTGTTGCTTTCATATGTATTGAATATAATACATTTTTTGCCTTAGCATCTTTAACTTGTTCATCAAGAAAGTTAATAAGAGCTTTCTTATTCATCACTGTCGCATCAATAATTTCGCCAGCTAATAGAGAGGTTTTTTCTTTTAAAATGGTTGTTTGTCCATTTTGATTGATAAACTCAATTTTAACATCTCCTGCTTCAGCAACTGTTACAGATTTTTCATTGCTGAAAAAATCTCCATTTTGCATTGTTGAAACGTGTGTTTTGGAATCTTTAGACCAATTACCCATAGAATGTGGGTTCTTTTTAGCATAATTCTTAACAGCTTTTGGAGCTCTACGATCTGAGTTTCCTTCACGTAAAACTGGATTTACAGCTGATCCTTTTACACTGTTGTATTTTTTTTGAATATCCTTTTCCTCAGGTGTTGAAGCTACCGCTGGGTAATCTGGAATAGCATATCCTTTTGCTTGAAGTTCTTTAATAGCCTCATTTAGTTGTGGTTCTGAAGCAGAAACATTAGGTAATTTGATGATATTTGCTTCAGGTGTTTTAGCTAATTCACCGAGTTCTGCTAAATCATCAGAAATACGTTGTTCGGTTGTTAATCTCTCTGGAAATAAAGCCAAGATTCTCCCTGCTAATGAAATATCTTTTGTAATAACCTCAATTCCAGAAGATTTTGTAAAGGCTTCAACAATAGGTAATAATGAATAAGTAGCTAATGCTGGTGCTTCATCTGTAAAAGTGTAGATAATTTTTGTTGATTTGCTCATAATATTTTTATATTTTTTACACTATTATTTCTTGTTATAGTGTTGTTTGTTAAGTGTATAAAATCACTGCAAAGGTATTAAATAATTGCCCTAAAATGAAGTGAATAAATTACATTAATTTGTGTGGTAATTTTGAGTATTCGTAAAAATTAATCTTTTAAATTAGAATATAAAAATGAATTGTTTTAAATGATGAATTTAAATCAACGAGGAAAGTAAAAAAGCCGTCCCGATGTATCGGAACGGCTTTTTTTGGTAAGTATAAAAGTAAAAGATAAATTATCCTCTTCTTTTTTCCTGAATTTTAGCTTTTTTACCAGTAAGTTCTCTAAAGTAAAATATACGAGCTCTACGTACTTTACCACTTTTATTCAATTCAATTTTTTGAATTGCAGGCATGTTAATTGGGAAAATTCTCTCAACACCAACAGTTCCAGACATTTTACGAATAGTAAATGTTTCAGTTGGACCTTGACCATTACGTTGAATTACAACTCCTTTAAAGAACTGTGTTCTTGTTTTTTCTCCCTCTTTAATTTCATAGTAAACAGTAATAGTATCTCCTGCTCCAAATTTAGGGAAGTCTTTTTTTGTAATAAATTCGTCTTGTACAAATTTAATTAAATCGCTCATTTTCAATTATTTTATTGTTATGCTTAAAGCAACTTTCACGATTATCGTCAGAGGTTGGTTTAGCGATTGCAAATTTATAAAAACTTTTGATATTTGAAACCTGTTTTGCAAATAAAACTTTTAATCTTTATAAAGGTTGTAAAAACTTAATCTTCAAGTAAATCAGGTCTGATAAGTTGTGTTCTTTCTATTGCTTTTTGCGATCTCCATTCGTCAATTTTAGCAAAATGACCAGAAAGTAGAATTTCTGGGACTTTATGGCCATTATAATCTGCTGGTCTTGTATAAACCGGTGGTGCTAATAAATTGTCCTGAAATGAATCGGAGAGGGCAGAGGTTTCATCGTTTAAAACTCCGGGAATTAACCTAATGATACTATCGCACAAAACAGCAGCGCCCAATTCACCGCCACTCAGCACATAATCGCCAATAGAAATTTCTTTGGTAATAAATAAATCGCGAACACGTTGATCAACACCTTTATAATGACCCGCTAAAATGATAAGATTTTTTGCTAATGATAATTGATTTGCCATTGCCTGATTTAAGGTTGGTGCATCTGGAGTCATATAAATGATTTCATCATAGGTGCGCTCACTTTTTAATTTTGAAATACATTTGTCAATAGGCTCAATCATCATAACCATTCCAGAGCCGCCACCAAATTGAGTATCATCAATTTGTTTGTATTTGTTCTTAGAATAATCGCGAAGGTTGTGAAAATGTACTTCTACAATTCCTTTGTCAATTGAGCGTTTGATGATAGAATGTTCAAACGGACTTTTAATCAATTCTGGTAAAACGGTTATTATATCAATTCTCATAGCGCAAAGATAAATTACAATTGACAATTATAAGTTATAAAATTAAAAGTTAAATGCTTTTATCATTCTATCAACTTCGTAAAAATCTTTTTTTAATTCGATAGTTTTAAAATCGTATTTTTTCAATAATTCAATCATTTCAGTTCCCAAATATTGATTGATTTCAAAATAAAGTTGTCCGTTTTTTGTCAGATGATTTTTGGC
>JAMPYA010000003.1 GCA_023700885.1 Flavobacteriaceae bacterium | reverse complement strand
TAAATAGTTATTCAACAGCTGAAGACATTTCACTTTCGGCAACATTTGTAGCTACGGATGCAGATTCGGATGTGTTAACCTATACCGTAACATCTACCACAACCAATGGCTTATTAACATTTAATACAACCACAGGTAATTGGACTTACACACCAAATGCTAACTACAATGGTTCAGATAGTTTTACAGTTGAAGTATCTGATGGTAATGGAGGAATCGTAACTCAAGTAATTAGCATAACAGTAACACCTGTTAACGATTTTCCTGTAATAACTTCACTTGCGACGATAACAACACCAGAGGACACCCCGTATTCTAATACAGTAACAGTTACCGATATAGATAGTAGCACCTTTGCATTTTCAATAAGCACAAATCCTACAAATGGTTCAGTTGTTATAAACCCAACCACAGGCGATTGGACTTACACCCCAAATGCAAACTACAATGGCTCCGATAGTTTTACAGTTGAAGTATCAGATGGCAATGGAGGAGTTGTAACTCAGGTAATCAGTATAACAGTAACGCCAGTAAACGATGTACCGGTTATTACCTCATTAAATAGTTATTCAACAGCTGAAGACACTACACTTTCGGCAACATTTGTAGCGAGTGATGTAGATTTAGATGTGTTAAGTTATACGGTAACATCTACCACAACCAATGGTTTGTTAACATTTAATACAACCACAGGCGATTGGACCTACACACCAAATGCAAACTATAACGGTTCAGATAGTTTTACAGTAACGGTATCAGATGGCAATGGAGGAGTTGTAAATCAGGTAATTAGCATAACAGTAACACCAGTAAACGATGTACCGGTTATAACCTCATCAAATACCTATACAACACCAGAGGACACACCTTATTCAAATACAGTAACCGTTACAGATATAGACAGTAGCACTTTTACTTTTTCAATAAGTACCAATCCAACCAATGGTTCAGTAGTTATAAACCCAACAACTGGATTTTGGACTTATACACCAAATGCCAATTACAACGGAACAGATAGTTTTGTAGTATCGGTATCAGACGGAGCAGGAGGAATTGCACTACAGACAATAAATATAACAGTAAGTCCGGTAAACGATTCGCCAGTTATCACATCACCACCAACAGCAAATACAACTATGAATGTTACTTTGGTAGCAACGCTTGTCGCAAACGATGTTGATGGAAATACGTTAACTTATTCAATAGTTACAACTCCTACAAACGGTACCGTAAGTATAAATTCATCAACTGGAGTATGGACATATATCCCAAATAGCGGTTATTTAGGTTCGGATAATATAACAATATCTGTAACTGATGGTACTTTTACGGTTACTCAAGTTATTACTATTATAGTTTTATTAGATACTGATAAAGATGGAGTTCCAAATAGTATTGATATAGATGATGATAATGATGGCATCTTAGATATAATTGAAGGAACGGGAGATTTTGATGGAGATGGAATTCCAAATTATTTAGATTTGGATTCTGATGGAGATGGAATTCCAGATAATATAGAAGCGCAAACAACATCAAGCTATAAAGCTCCTTTAGGTGTTGATGCTGATAAAAATGGTTTAGTCGATGCTTATGAAACTACACCTGGCGCAGGAAATGGTTTAACACCCGTAAATACAGATTTATCTGGCTTGCCTGATTATTTAGATTTAGATTCTGATAATGATATGGTTTCTGACAGCAATGAATCAGGTCTAATTTTAAGTGGGAATGATGTTGATAAAAATGGTTTAGACGATGCGGTAGATTCAACTGGAGGATATATAGATGCTAACGGAAAAATTAACAATCCGTTAATTAATCTAAGAAATACCGATGGTGATTCTGAAGTTAACTTTAGAGATACAGATGATGATAATGATAGCATTCTAACAAAAGATGAAGATGTGAATAATGATGGAAATCCTATGAATGATGATACAGATAACGATGGTATTCCAAATTATTTAGATACTGATGATGATGGAGATGGAATATTAACTATTAATGAAGATGATAATAATGATGGTGATCTTACAAATGATGATTGTGATTTTAATGGTATTTCAAATTATTTAGATTCTTTCATTTGTAAATTATTTATTCCAGAAGGATTTTCACCAGATGGAGATGGTGTTAATGATACCTTTGAAATACTTGGTTTGGTGAGTAAATATCCCAACTTCAAATTAGAAATATTCAATCGTTGGGGTAATTTATTATATGATTATCAACATAACGGAAACACGATGAACGAACCACCTTGGTGGGATGGATTGCCTAATAAAAAAGGAGCTATAAGTAAGAATAATGGACTTCCATCTGCAACTTATTTTTATGTGATATATTTTAATGATGGAGTTAAGAAACCACAATCAGGATGGGTGTATATAAAACGTTAAATTAAAACTGAATGAAACTAAAATCAATTATAACAGTTATTGCAGCATTTATAGGATTACAAATGTTTGCTCAACAAGACCCACACTATACACAGTATATGTACAATATGAACCTTTTAAACCCAGCTTATGCCGGTTCAAACGAATCATTAAGTCTAGGATTTCTTGGCAGAACACAATGGGTTGGTTTAGAAGGAGCACCCAAAACCGCAACCTTAACAGCACATTCACCTATTGGTAAAAATGTTGGTTTAGGATTTTCCGTAATGGCCGATGAAATAGGGCCTGTAAAAGAAACCAATCTTTATGCCGATGTTTCATACACATTACAAACATCTGATATTGGTAAATTTGCTTTTGGTATTAAAGCAGGATTAACGCTTCAAGATTTAGGCTTAGCAACTATTGCAACTGTTGCACCCGATGTTAATTTTACTGATAATTTAAATAAAAGTTATCCTAATGTTGGAGTGGGTGTGTATTACTATACAGATAAATTTTATGCTGGAGCCTCAATTCCGAATATGATTGAAAGTAATCATTTTGAAAAACAAGGAGGAATTATAAGTAAAGCTTCTGAAAAAATGCATTATTTCATCACATCTGGTTATGTATTAAAGTTATCAGAATCATTTAAATTTAAACCTTCATTTTTGACAAAAGTGGTAGCAGGTGCTCCTTTATCAATAGATTTATCAACCAATTTTTTATACAATGATAAATTAGAGTTAGGGGTTTCTTACAGAATCGATGATTCTTTAAGTGGTTTAGTAAATTTTGCGGTTAACAACAACCTAAGAATAGGATACGCATACGATTATACAACTTCTAACCTGGGTAATTATAATTCTGGTACACATGAAATTGTATTATTGTACGACTTCAAATTGTTTAAATTTAAATCTCCTAGATTTTTCTAAATCGCAACATTATGAAACAAATAGTATGGTACAGCATTTTTATATTTACTTGTAGTTTAATAGCTCAATCAAATAAAACGTTTGAGATTAAAAATCTAGATATCAACACAAAATATTCTGATTTTGGAACCACTATTTTTGGTGAAAATAAAATAATTTATGCTTCATCAAAAAGAGGATTTGGTAATACTTCAAGAATTTGGAGTGGAAATAAACAACCATTTTTAGATCTCTATGAAGGAGAAATAGATTCAAAAGGAGAGATTTCTAATTCAAATCACCTTACTAAAGTCATAAATTCAAAATTTCATGAAGGAATTGTAGCCATCTCAAGTGACTTAAAAACAATGTACTTTACACGCGATTATTATTATAAAAAGAAAAAAATTAAAGATGATGACAATAATGTAAATCTTGCAATTTTTGTTTCTTCCTTACAAGAAGATGGAAAATGGGGAGAACCAAAACCTTTTTCTATTAATAATAAAAATTATTCTTGCGGTCATCCAACATTAAGTTCAGACGAAAAGCGACTTTATTTCTCATCAGATATGCCGGGAGGGTATGGAAATACAGACCTCTATTATGTAGAAATTAACAGTGATGGCAGTTATGGCACGCCAGTTAACTTAGGGCCTAAAATTAATACAGTTGGGCATGAAAAATTCCCTTTCATTAGCCATGATAATACCATGTATTTTTCATCTGATGGAAGAAAAAAACTCGGAGATTTAGATATTTATCAAATTAATTTAGATCATATAAACAATTTAGAACCAACAGCATTAGAAGCACCTATTAATACAGCATTTGACGATTTTGCATTTGTTATGCATCCAGATAATACGAGAGGTTATTTTTCTTCTAATAGAGAAGGAGGAAAAGGTGATGATGATATTTATAGTTTTAACTTAAGCACACCAAAGGTAGCGTGCAATCAAAAAATACAAGGAAAAATTGTTGATGGGGCCAACAATGGAAGTTTAAGCGGAGCAACAGTTGTTTTGTATGACGAAAACAATAAAGAACTTCAAACAATAATTGTTCAAGAAGATGCTAGTTTTACTTTTGATATAGAGTGCAATAAAAAGTATCTACTATACGCAAGCAAAATTGGATATGTTAAAACGGATGCTAAATTAGAATCAACAAGCGAAAATCATAAAATTCATAATATTGTGATGAGCCTTTTTAAAGAAGATTTTGCAGTTGTTAATGAAAAAACATTAATTAAAATTAATCCAATTTATTTTGATTTAAATTCTGCAAAAATTAGAAAAGACGCAGAAATTGAGTTAGCTAAAGTAGTTGAAGTAATGAATAAATATCCTGATATTGTTATAGAATGTGGCTCACACACCGATGTTCGTGGCAATGATAAATATAATATGTGGTTATCTGAACGGAGAGCACAAAGTACAATTGATTACATTATTTCTAAAGGAATTTCTAAAGAAAGAATTTCTGGAAAAGGATATGGAGAGAGTCAAATATTAAACAAATGTACAAACGGTATTCAATGCTCTGAAAGTCAACATCAACTAAATAGAAGAACAGAGTTTGTTGTAATTAGAAAAGAATAATTAGAATAAGATATAATAGGTCAAAAAGCGTCTCTATTGAGACGCTTTTGTTTTTCCATAAGTTTAAAATAAAATAAAATATGTATTTTCGCAAATCAATTGAAAAGCAGTATAATAAATAGGATGTCATAGCGATTTTGAAATAATTTATCGCTTAAACATTTACAATAAAACATTAAAATGAAACGCCCATGACAATTTTAATTGACACACAGAGAAATGAATATGTGCGTTCCATCTGACAAATAAAATTTATAGTGAGCTTGTCTAACTAAACAATAAATATAAACAGATGAAATACAGAGAATACAAAGGATTAGATCTTACCAATGTTGCCGATGAAATTTTAAATTTCTGGGAAGAAAGAGCTATTTTCCAAAAAAGTATTGATGAAAAAGATGAACAAAAACCATTTGTATTTTACGAAGGTCCTCCATCTGCAAACGGATTACCCGGAATCCACCATGTAATGGGACGAACCATTAAAGATATTTTTTGTCGATATAAAACCCTACAAGGATATCAGGTTAAGAGAAAAGCAGGTTGGGATACCCACGGATTGCCAATTGAATTAGGTGTTGAAAAAGAACTTGGAATAACCAAAGAAGACATAGGTGTAAAAATTTCTATAGAAGCATATAACGAAGCGTGTAAAAAAGCGGTGATGCGTTATACTGATGTTTGGGAAGATTTAACCCGAAAAATGGGAAATTGGGTAGATATGGAGAATCCATACGTTACCTATCAATCAAAATATATGGAGTCGGTATGGTGGTTGTTGGCACAGTTATATAACAAAAAATTACTTTACAAAGGCTATTCAATCCAACCCTATTCACCAAAAGCTGGAACCGGTTTAAGCTCACATGAACTAAATCAGCCAGGTACTTACAAAGATGTTACCGATACCACGGTAATTGCTCAGTTTAAAGCAATTAATATGTCATTGCCAGAGCAATTAAAACCATATCAAGGAAACTTACACTTATTAGCATGGACTACCACTCCTTGGACTTTGCCTTCTAACACCGCTTTAACCGTTGGTAAAAAAATAGATTATGTAGTAGTTGAAACTTTTAATCAATACACTTTTAAATCAGTAAAAGTTATTCTTGCTAAAAATTTAGTTTCAAATATTTTTACAAGCAAATTCTTTTTGGTTGATTCTAAAACAGCGTTGAAAAACTATCAACCAGAAGACAAAAAAATACCCTATCTAATTCTTCATGAATTAAAAGGAAGTGATTTAGTAGGAATTAAATACGAGCAATTATTACCCTTTGTACAACCATATTATGATACTGATAAAGCTTTCGTAGTCATTTCAGGTGATTTTGTAACTACAGAAGATGGAACAGGAATAGTTCACACCGCACCAACTTTTGGTGCAGATGACGCTCAAGTAGCCAAAGAATGGGGCATTCCTCCAATGTTGGTTTTAGATGAAAATAACAATCCGGTTCCGTTAGTTGATTTACAAGGAAAATTTACCCATCATTTGGGAGAATTTTCCGGAAAATATGTTAAAAATGAATATTATAATGATGGCGAAGCTCCTGAGCGTTCAGTAGATGTTGAATTGGTTATTAAGCTAAAGGAAGAAAATAAAGCATTTGTTGTAGAGAAGTACAAACACAATTATCCACATTGTTGGAGAACCGATAAGCCCGTTTTATATTATCCGTTAGACTCTTGGTTTATTAAAGTTACAGATAAAAAAGAACAGATGTTCCAATTAAATGAAACTATTAATTGGAAACCAAAAGCAACTGGCGAAGGCCGTTTTGGTAACTGGCTTAAAAATGCCAACGACTGGAATTTATCGCGTTCACGTTTTTGGGGAATTCCTTTGCCTATTTGGAGAACTGAAGATAAAACTGAAGAAATTGTGATTGATTCTGTTGCAACCTTAAAATTAGAGATGCAAAAATCAATTGAAAAAGGACTGATGACTGTAGATATTTACCCAAATTTTATTGTGGGAAATATGAGTGATGCAAATTATGAAAACATCGATTTACACAAAAATTTTGTAGATAAAATAATCTTGGTTTCTCCTACAGATAAACCCATGTATAGAGAAGCTGATTTGATTGATGTGTGGTTTGATTCTGGCTCAATGCCTTATGCACAATGGCATTATCCTTTTGAAAATAAAGAATTAATAGATGAGAATAAATTTTTTCCGGCCGATTTTATTGCTGAAGGTGTAGACCAAACAAGAGGTTGGTTTTATACCTTACACGCTATTTCGTCAATGGTTTTTGATTCTGTTGCTTATAAAAATGTAGTTTCTAATGGACTTGTTTTAGATAAAAACGGACATAAAATGTCTAAGCGACTTGGTAATACGGTTGATGCTTTTGACACCTTGAAAAATTATAGTCCAGATGCAACTCGTTGGTATATGATTGTAAATGCCAATCCGTGGGATAATTTAAAATTTGATGTAGAAGGGATTGATGAAGTAAGAAGAAAATTTTTCGGAACGCTGTATAATACCTATTCATTTTTTGCATTATATGCCAATATTGACGGATTTAAATATAAAGAAAATGAAATCCCTAATCAAGAAAGACCAGAAATTGATCGTTGGATTCTATCCGAATTAAATTCTTTAATTAAAAATGTAGAAAATCATTACAACGACTACGAACCAACCAAAGCTGCTAGAGAAATTCAGTATTTTGTAACTGAAAATTTAAGTAACTGGTTTGTAAGATTAAGTAGAAGACGTTTTTGGAAAGGTGATTATCAGGCAGATAAAATTTCTGCTTATCAAACTTTATATACCTGTTTATTAACAGTATCAAAAATGGCTTCTCCAATTGCACCATTTTTTATGGATCGAATGTATAAAGATTTAATCGATGTTGCCGGTAAAGAAAAACACGAATCTGTTCATTTGGCCGATTTTCCAGTTTTTCAAAAAGATTTAATTGATGAATCATTGCAAAGAAGAATGAATAAAGCACAAGATATTTCATCATTGGTTTTATCACTTCGAAAAAAGGAAATGATAAAGGTGCGACAACCACTTCAAAAAATAATGATACCAATTAGTAATGAACAAGATAGAGTAGAAATATTATCCGTTCAAAACTTAATATTATCTGAGGTAAATGTAAAAGAAATAGAACTACTTGACGACACTTCAGGTGTCTTGGTTAAGACTATTAAACCAAACTTTAAGCTTTTAGGACCAAAATTTGGCAAAGACATGAAATTAGCAGTAGATGCTATTCAAAAGTTTACTCAAGAAGATGTTAACAAAATTGAAAAAGACGGTGAAATTTACTTTGAAATTAATGGCAAAACATTTACTTTAGCCTTTAATGAAGTAGAGATTTCATCTCAAGATATTGAAGGCTGGTTGGTGGCAAATCAAGGTAATTTAACTGTTGCTTTAGACATTACCATTACCGATGAATTGAGAAATGAAGGTTATGCAAGAGAATTGGTTAATAGAATTCAAAACCTTAGAAAAGAAAGTGGTCTTGATGTTGTTGATAAAATTAGACTAATGGTTCAAAAACATGAACTTTTGGATAGGGCGATTAAAGAAAACGAACAGTATATTAAAAATGAAACCTTAACCAACGAATTAATAATCGTTGAACAATTAAATAAAGGCACAGAAATTGTTTTTGATGAGGTAAGTTCCTATATTTTAATTGAAAAATTGTAGTATTATGGCAGAAAATATAGTTAGATATTCAGACAGTGATTTATTAGAATTTAAAGAAATAATTCTAAAAAAAATCAAAAATGCAGAGGAAGATTTAGAGCTTTTAAAAAGCGCCTATAAAAACGATTCTAATAATGGCACAGACGATACTTCGCCTACTTTTAAGGCATTCGAAGAAGGATCTGAGACCATGTCTAAAGAAGTGAACGTACAGTTTGCTATAAGACAAGAAAAGTTTATTAGAGACTTGTATCATGCTTTACAACGTATTGAAAATAAAACCTATGGAGTTTGTCGTGTAACTGGAAAGTTAATTTCTAAAGAACGTCTTAAATTAGTTCCTCATGCAACTTTAAGCATTGAAGCTAAAAATTTGCAGCAGTAAATTTTTTATAAATCAAGCAAAGCTTCCTTTTGGAGGCTTTGTTTTTTTATAATATTATAATATTTTGAAGATAAAAAATCAATCAAAAAACAGTAATTTTGCCAAGTTTTAAATTATAGTACATCTTGAAAAAAGCAATAATAATCATATTATCAGTGTTGTTTATAGATCAAATTTTGAAAATCTATATTAAAACAAACTTTACTTTAGGAGAAGAAATTTACGTTTTTGAGTGGTTTAGAATTCATTTTATCGAAAATAACGGAATGGCTTGGGGAGTCGAATTTGGAGGCAGAATAGGAAAGCTCGTTTTAACAATCTTTAGATTAATTGCTATTTCTGCAATTGGATATTGGCTGTATGATTCTATTAAAAAACAACAACATCAAATATTAATTATTGCAGTTTCATTAATATTTGCAGGTGCTGTAGGAAATATTATCGATTCTATTTTTTATGGAATTATTTTTACAGATTCTTATGCAGGTGTAGCAACTGCTTTTGCTGAGGGTGGTGGTTATAACAGTTTATTTCATGGAAAAGTAGTAGACATGTTTTATTTTCCATTTTGGAGTGGGTATTTACCAGAATGGTTGCCAATTTGGGGAGGTAATTACTTTACTTTTTTTAATGCTATTTTTAATGTGGCAGATTCGGCTATATCAATTGGAGTAATGTTATTAATTATTTTTAACAAAAAAGTATTTCCAGAAGAAAACAACTAAATAAAAAAGCACAAAAAAGTTAGCTTATTTATTTTTTTTAGGTGTTTAAAGTCAGAATAATTAAAGTTGTAATTATTGTAGTTTTACAATTCTACAATTCAATCTTTTATTCTTTAAATCATTTTACATAAATTCGTAGGATGTCTACAAATCTAGATTTATTCCTTAAAACATTGCCTCAACAACCTGGGGTTTATCAGTTTTATGATAAAAATGACAAAATTTTATATGTTGGAAAAGCTATCAATCTCAAAAAAAGGGTTGCATCCTATTTTTCTAAAAATCATGATAATGCAAAGACAAAAATTCTTGTAAGTAAAATCAAAGATATTAAGCACATCGTTGTAGAAACAGAAACAGATGCACTTTTATTAGAGAATAATCTTATTAAAAAATATCAACCACGGTATAATATCATGTTAAAAGATGATAAAACATATCCGTGGATTTGTATTAAAAAAGAACATTTTCCTCGTGTTTTTTTAACAAGAAATGTCATCAAAGATGGTTCAGAATATCACGGCCCTTATGCGTCTGTTAGAACTGCTAATGCCTTGTTAGACGTTATCAAAGAATTATTTCCGCTGCGAACCTGCACCTTTGATTTAAGCGATAAAAACATCAAGCAAAAAAAATATAAACTTTGTTTAGATTATCATATTGGCAAATGCCTCGGCCCTTGTGAAGCGTTACAAACAGAAGCAGATTACAATCAGTCAATTGCTGAAATTAAAAACATTATCAAAGGAAATTTTAAAGAGGCCTTATTGAAATTTGAAAAGTTAATGCATCAATATGCTGTAGATTTGAAATTTGAAGAAGCGCAATTGATAAAAGAAAAAATTAAATTGTTAGGCAATTATCAATCAAAATCAACCATTGTAAGTCCAACAATTAATAATGTAGATGTGTTTTCAATTGTTTCTGATAACAGTTTTGGGTATGTCAATTTCTTAAAAATTGCAAATGGTTCAATCATTCAATCACATACAACGGAGATTAAAAAGAAATTAGATGAAAGTGATAAAGAGCTTTTAGAATTTGCAATTATTGCAATAAGAGATAAGTTTCACTCTCAATCAAAAGAGCTTTATGTACCTTTTAAAGTTGATTTAATAAATGATTTAAAAATAACAATCCCTAAAATTGGAGATAAAAAACACATCATAGAATTATCTCAAAAAAATGCACAATACTATAGATTTGAACATCTTAAACAATTAAAAATTGTAGATCCTGAGAGACATTCTAATCGTATTTTAAAACAATTACAGCAAGATTTACGTTTAAAAGAAATACCAATTCATATAGAGTGTTTTGATAATTCAAATTTGCAAGGAACCAATCCGGTGGCTTCATGTGTTGTTTTTAAAAATACAAAACCGGCTAAGAATGAATACAGACATTTTCATATTAAAACTGTTGAAGGACCAGATGATTTTGCTTCTATGGAAGAAGTTGTTTTTAGAAGATATAAAAGGATGATTGATGAAAGTTTAACATTGCCAAATCTAATTATAGTTGATGGAGGTAAAGGGCAATTGTCATCAGCTGTAAAGAGTTTGGAATTATTGGGAATTTATGATAAAGTTGCTATAATTGGGATTGCAAAACGATTAGAAGAAATCTATTATCCTAAAGATTCTGTTCCATTATATCTAGATAAAAAATCTGAATCACTTAAAATAATTCAACATTTAAGAAATGAAGCGCACCGTTTTGGATTGACATTTCACCGGAAAGTTAGATCAAAAAACGCTATTCAAAATGAATTGGAACAAATTGCCGGAATTGGCAAAGAAACCTCGGACTCGTTATTAAAGAAATTTAAATCGATTAAAAGACTTAAAACGCTTTCTTTAGAAACAATAGTAGAAGAAATTGGTATTTCAAAAGCAAAAAAAATATATACACATTTGCATCAAATTATGTAACTTTAGATATATGAAGCAAATAACTTTATTTTTCTTTATGTTTCTTATTGCTTTTAGTGTTTTTTCACAAGATGATTTTGTAAAAAAAGACTTAAAAGTTGGATTGGTTTTGAGTGGAGGTGGAGCCAAAGGATTTGCTCATATTGGTGTTTTAAAAGTATTGGAAGAAGCCGGTATTAGAGTAGATTTTATTGGAGGAACAAGTATGGGTGCCTTAATTGGCGGGTTATATGCTTCTGGATATAATGCTAGAGAATTGGATTCAATTGTAAGAATTTTAGAATTTAATAAAATATTACAAGAAGAAATTCCGAGAAAAGCAAAACCTTTTTTTGAAAAAGAAAATGGAGAACGTTATATCGTTTCATTGCCAGTAAGAAATAAAAAAGTTTCACTTCCCGTTGCCTTGGCTAAAGGTCAAAGTGCACTGAATAAATTATCCATATTAACTCAGCATGTTACTTCAATAGACGATTTTAATAATTTACCTATACCTTTTCTATGTATTGGAACAGACATTGAAACGGGAGAGGAAGTAATCTTAAATAAAGGATTTTTGCCAGAAGCTTTGAGAGCAAGTAGTGCATTCCCAACTCTTTTTGAACCTGTAGAAATAGATGGAAGAGTACTGTTAGATGGTGGGATAACCAATAATTTTCCTGTTAATGAAGTAATAAACATGGGAGCTGATATCATTATTGGTGTTGATGTACAGGGTGGTTTAAGCAATAGAAGCGAAGTTGATAATGCCATAAAAGTTATTGATCAAGTTGTTAGTTTTTCAATGAATAATGTTAACATAGAAAAAATAACATTGGTTAACCTATATCTAAAACCCAATGTAAATGGATATAATGTAGTATCGTTTGATAAATTAGAAGAAATTATAAGGGAAGGTGAAAGAACAGCTCGTTTACAATTTAATGATATCGTTAAAATTGCTCAACAACAAGTAAATCCATCTCAAATAGCTAAAAAGCGAATTGAGCTTCCCAATACTTTTGTATGTGAAAACATTGAAATAGAAGGAAATACATCCTATACTCGAGATTATGTATTAAATAAACTCAAAATTAAAAATCATGAAAAAATTCCTTTTAGCAAGTTTATAGATGGCGTAGATAATTTATCAGCAACAGGTAATTTTCACAATATATTATATAAATTAATTCCAAGTGAAAACGGTTATATCATTAAAATGAAGTTAAAAGAGAATGAAGTTAAAACCATAACACAACTTGCTGCCCACTACGATGAATTGTATAAATCATCTGTAATTTTTAATGTCACTACAAAAAATTTATTTTTTAAAAATGATATGCTGTCAACAGATTTAATAATAGGTGATAATATTCGTTATAACTTAAATTACTTTGTAGATAATGGATTTAATTGGAGTGTAGGGTTTAAATCAAGATATAATAGTTTTAATTCAAATATTCGTTTAACAGATGATGATAGAGTTAATAAAATTAATGTAAACTATAGGGATTTTACTAATCAATTCTATTTACAAACTGTTTATAGTAGGAAATTTGCGCTAGGAATAGGTCTAGAGCATAAATATATTAATGCATTTACTGAGACAATTGTAGATAATCCTATTGCTGATGAGCTTTCATTTAACAAAAATCATTATCTTAATTTTATTTCATACTTAAAATTTGATTCATTCGACCATAAATATTTTCCAAAAGAAGGATTTTATTTCATTGGTGATTATCGTTGGTATTTAGCAGCAACTAGAAACACATATGATTTTAAGCCATTTGCACAGTTAAAGGGAAAAATTGAATACGCACACACCATTTTAAACAAATCTACTATTCACTTAATTACAGAAGCAGGATTTACCTTTGAAGAAAGTAATAATAGAGTATTAGAGTTTCATTTAGGAGGATATGGAGATAATTTTATCAATACATTTATTCCTTTTTTTGGGTTCGATTTTGCCGACTTAAGTGATAGAACATTTCTAAAATCAACTTTTATATTAAGACAAGAAATTTATAATAAAAACTACTTAACATTTACAGCAAATGCAGCACGAGTTGAAAAAAATGTGCTAAAGGATTCAAACTTATTTGATAACACCAAATTTGGTTATGCTTTAGGATATGCACTAGATACTTTTGTTGGCCCCATTGAAGTTAATTACTCATGGTCGCCTAAAAACAATAATAATCATTGGTATTTTAATTTAGGTTTTTGGTTTTAACTCAAAAAAAATCCTGATACTTTTATGTATCAGGATTTTTAAGATAAGAATTTTTAGCCTTATTTGCGGTCAAATTTAAATTCGAACTGCAAATACATAAAGGCATCTCGTGGTAAAACTTTTATCCACTTTTTATGTTTTATGAACCATTTATGTTGGATTGACGGAAATCCTTTTGTAATAAAAGCTTCTATAAACGGGTGAATATGTAAGCTAATATTTTTAACACCGTTTTTAGCAATTATTTTTTCTAGTTCATGTTCAATTTTGTCGATTAAAACAATTGGAGCCTCTACTTCTCCATCTTTATTTGGATTTGGTTCTCTTGTTTTAATATTCATTTCTGGTCTTACACGTTGTCTGGTAATTTGAATTAAACCAAATTTACTCGGAGGAAGTATTTTGTGCTTAGTTCTATCAAATTCCATTTCAGATCTAAGATGTTCATAAAGTAATCTTCTGTGTTCTGGATCATGCATGTCAATAAAATCGACTACAATAATTCCTCCCATATCTCTTAATTGTAATTGACGCGCAATTTCAGAAGCAGCAATCATGTTTACCTGTAAAGCAGTATCCGCTTGTGAATCTGCTTTATTAGATCTATTACCACTATTTACATCAATTACATGGAGTGCTTCAGTGTGTTCAATCACTAAATATGCTCCTTTACTCATAGAAACAGTCTTTCCAAAAGCCGTTTTTATTTGTCGCTCAATACCATATTTTTCAAATATTGGAATTTCAGAACTATAGAGTTGCACAATATGCTCTTTATGAGGTGCAATTTCTTGGATATACTCTATAATTTCAAGATAAAGTGTTTCATCATCTGTAACAATATTTGTAAATGACTCGTTAAAAACATCTCTTAAAATTGAGGATGCTCTATTGAGTTCACTTAAAATTTTGGTTGGTGGTTGCGCTGTTTTAATTTTTTTACATAAAGCATACCATCTGTTTAAAGAATTTTCTAAATCTTTATCGAGTTCTGCTACTTTTTTTCCTTCTGCTACAGTTCTAATAATTAAACCAAATCCTTTTGGTTTAATGCTTTTTGCCAATCTTTTTAGTCTTTCTTTTTCTTCAGGGCTCTCAATTTTTTGAGAAACTGAAACTCTGTCTGAAAAAGGAACTAACACTAAATACCTTCCGGCAATTGACAATTCTGAACTTAAGCGAGGTCCTTTTGTTGAAATAGGCTCTTTAACAACCTGAACTAATATGTTTTGACCAGTTTTTGCAACATCTACAATGTTTCCATCTTTTTCGATGTCTTTTTCAGTGCGAATGTTTTTTAAAGTGAAATCTTTTGTTTTACCCGAGCTTACGGATTTAATAAAATTTGATAAAGTTAATGTTTGCGGACCTAAGTCATGATAATGTAGAAATCCGTCTTTTTCATATCCTACATTTACAAAGGCAGCATTTAATCCTTGAAGTATTTTTCCGGTTTTCGCTAAAAAAACATCTCCAACAGAAAATTTATTATCATTAGTTTCTTTATCTAACTCCATTAATTTTCCATCTTTAAGCAAGGCGAAATCGATATCAGATGAATTAGATCTAATAATTAATTCTGTTTTCATTCTGAATTTATTTAATACCTATACATTTTGTATAGATGGGTTGATAATGTAAACTTGGGGGTTAACCCATTAGATTTTGTTGTTAAACAAAATCATTTTTCAATGAACGTTAATTTAAAAGAAAAAGTAAGACTAGCTTACTTTTTCTTTTTATGCCTGTTTTGTCTAGATCTTTTCTTACGTTTGTGAGTAGAGATCTTTGTTCTCTTTCTTTTTTTACCACTTGGCATAATTATAATATTTTATAGGTTAAACTTTAAGCAATTAACTATTTAACTGCTACCTTATTTTTTACTCCTTCAACAAATACTTTAGAAGGCTTGAATGATGGAATGTTGTGTGCCGGAATTTTAATAGTAGTGTTTTTTGAAATATTTCTTCCAGTTTTTTCAGCTCTTTCTTTAATAATAAAGCTACCAAACCCTCTTAAATAAACATTGTCACCATTTTCTAAAGCAGTTTTTACTTCATTCATGAAGGCTTCTACTGTTGCCAAAACATCTGCTTTTTCTATTCCAGATTTATCTGAAATTTTTGATACGATATCCGCTTTTGTCATTTTAAAATATATTTAAGTTTTTATGTTTAAATTTTGAGGTGCAAATATAACATAAATAATCTATTACTAAAAGCTAATTAGTTAAAATTTAATTACATAAATACCTTATTTTTGCCTTTTAAACTCAATATGGATTTTTCTAACAAATTAATTACGTGGTATTTACAAAATAAAAGAAACTTGCCTTGGCGTGAAGAACCAGATCCATATTATGTTTGGTTGTCTGAAATTATGTTGCAACAAACTCGTGTTGATCAAGCAATGCCTTATTTTTACAAGTTTATTGAGACTTTTCCAAAACTTCATGATTTGGCATGTGCCGATGAAAATACTGTTTTAAAGTTATGGCAAGGATTGGGCTATTATTCACGTGCTAGAAATTTACACTTTTCCGCAAAACATATTATAAATATATTAAATGGTGAATTTCCAAACTCATATCATAAATTAATTAAACTAAAAGGAATTGGAGATTATACCGCTTCAGCAATTGCAAGTATCTGTTTTAATGAATCAAAAGCCGTTGTAGATGGAAACGTATATCGTGTTTTATCAAGATATTTTAATATTGAAACTCCTATAAATTCATCCAAAGGAATTAAAGAATTTAGAGAATTAGCACAAAAATTAGTGCCGTTTGAAAATCCCGGTGATTATAACCAGGCAATAATGGAATTAGGAGCAACTGTTTGTAAACCTCAAAATCCAGCTTGTGAAATCTGTGTCTTAAATGATGGTTGCTTGGCACTTAAAGACAACAAACAAAAATTGTTGCCAGTTAAAGAGAACAAAGTAAAAATCACCACAATTCATTTAAACTATTTAGTAATTGTATCAACCAATAATAAATTGATATTAGAAAAAAGAAATGGTAAAGGTATTTGGAAGCATTTATATCAATTTCCACTTATAGAAAGCCCTATAGAAATAGGAGTAAATGAATTTATTTCTCATCCATTATTTATTTCAATCTTTAACAATTCAGAAATAAATATTCAATTATACAATGAAATTCCAATTCGACATAAATTAACACATCGCAATTTGTTGACAAAATTTTGGATTATAAGAACACCCAATAATCAACAATTAAATACTGATTGGAATACAATTAATGAATTTCCAGTTCCCATTTTAATTGCTAATTTTTTGAAACAATTTAAATTTGATTGATTTTTCCTTACATTTGAGAAAAGAAATAAAATATGGCAAGAACACTAAATAAAGTGATGTTAATTGGTCACTTGGGCGATGAAGTTAAAACTCATTATTTTGAAGGAGGAAATTGTATTGCAAGATTTCCAATAGCAACTAACGAGAGTTATACCAATAAACAAACTGGTGAGAAGGTAACTACTACAGATTGGCATAACATAGTTGTTAGAAATAAACTTGCCGAAATTTGTGAGAAATATTTAAGCAAAGGCGATAAAGTATATTGTGAAGGAAAAATAAAAAATCGCGAGTACGAACAAGACGGAATCAAAAGATATACTACAGAAATTCAGGTTACTGAGATGATGTTTTTATCTACTAAAAAAGTAACAGATGATGGTGTAATGCCTGTATCTGTCAAATCTACAGTTCAAAAACCAACGATGTCATCTGAAAATAACGATACTATAAGTAGTGAGCAAGAAGATGATTTACCATTCTAAATCTAATATTTAAAATTTGGATACAGACTCTTTTCAATTTTTATTCGAGAATTTTAATGAAATTAATTGGACAGTAATCTGGTCAATTATTTCAATAATTATTTTATTGATTTTTTCAGCGCTTATTTCTGGAGCTGAAGTAGCTTTTTTTTCTCTTAAGGCTAGTGATTTAGATGAAAACTCTAAAAAAAATCAAATTCTAAGAGTATCAGAATTATTGCAAAATCCTCAAAAGTTATTAGCAACCATTTTAATATCTAATAACTTTGTTAATATATTAATTGTACTGCTTTTTGCAGGTATTAGTGAGTTTTTTTTCAAAGGAATTGAAATCTATTTTATAAGGTTTATAATTGAAGTAATACTAATAACCTTTCTAATTTTGTTATTTGGAGAAGTTATACCAAAATTATTTGCGAGCAGAAACGCATTGAAATTTGCATCGTTTATATCAATTCCATTACAATTACTCAATTTTTTACTTTCACCATTTACCTATCCCTTAATTAATTTAACATCCTTAATAGAAAAGAAGTTGGCAAAAAAGAAAGGATATCTTTCGGTAGAAAAGCTGTCAAGAGCCTTAGAATTAACATCAGATAATGCAACAACTAAAGAAGAGCAAAAAATTTTAGAAGGGATTATCAATTTCGGAAATACAGATACAAGTCAAGTCATGAAACCAAGAATGGATATCATTGCTTTTGCAGAAAGCTGTACTTTTAAAGAAATTGTAGAAAAAATTATTGAAAATGGATTTTCTAGAAATCCTGTTTATGGCGAAAATATTGATAATATTATAGGCGTTCTTTACGCAAAAGATATTTTACCCTATTTAAATGAAGAAGATTATGATTGGAAACAATTAATACGAAAACCATTTTTTGTACCAGAAAATAAAAAGTTGGATGATTTATTGTTAGAGTTTCAAGAAAAGAAAATTCACTTTGCAGTAGTTGTTGATGAATATGGAGGGACCAGCGGCATTATTACGCTAGAAGATATTATTGAAGAAATTGTAGGTGATATAAGCGATGAATTTGATGATGAAGATTTGTTTTACACTAAAATAGATAAGTATAATTATTTATTTGATGGCAAAACGAACCTGAAAGATTTCTATAAAGTATTAGATTTAGATGAAGAAAATTTTGAAGAATTTAAAGGTGAATCTGAAACCTTAGCTGGTTTTATACTAGAAATTACAGGTAGATTTTTACGTAAAAATGAAGAAATAACGTTTTCTAATCTTAAATTTAAAATTGAATTGCTAGATCGCAAACGAATCAAACAAATAAAAGTCACCATTTTAGATATGGTTGATTAAAAAATCCATTTAAACAGTTATTAAATGTTTAATTATAAACTCACAATTGTATTATTTGTTTTATTTACAGTAGTTTTTACATCATGTAAAGACGAGGCTTATCCAAAACCTAAAGCTTATTTAAAGTTAGAATATCCAAAAGCTCAGTATAATTTAATTAAAAGTAATTGCAATTTTGAGTTTGAAAAATCAGAATTGGCAACAATTAATTATAAAAACAATTGTTGGATGGAGTTAAATTATGAAGATTTAAAAGCAAAAATTTATATTACCTATAGACCTGTAAATAATAATATTGAAGAGGTTTTAAAAGAAGTGGAAAAATTAACTTTTGAGCACACTATAAAAGCAGACGCTATTAATTCTCAATCTTTTGAAAATACGGAAAGAAAGGTTTATAGTAAAATATTTTTTGTTGAAGGAAATGCTGCTTCAAATATACAGTTCAATATTACAGATAGTTCTAAAAATGTGGTAACTGGAGCACTTTATTTTTACTCAAAACCTCATTATGATTCAATTCTTCCGGCAGTTCGTTATATCGAAAAGGATATTAGACATTTAATAGAAACATTTAAATGGAAAAATTAAAGTTATATATATATTAAAAAAGCCACGCTTAGCGTGGCTTTAATTTTTTGAATTTGATTTGTTTAGCGATTTAATCGCCAAAAATCAAAATTACTGAGCTACTACTTCTTCAGCAACAGCAACAGTGTCAGCTACAACAGTTGTGTCAACAGCTACTTCTTCTACAACAGGAGCTTCTTCTACAACTTCTTCAGCTGGTTTAGCATCTTTACAAGAGATAGCTAACATGCTTACAAAAGCAACAACTAATAATCCGTTTAATAATTTCATCTTTTAAAAATTTAAATTCTTTAATTAAGACGACAAAGATATTGATAAAATTATTTAATTACCAAATAATATTTAGAAAATTTTAACAAAAAATTAATAAATAAATTTATTTAAGAAATTATTGAACTAATTGAAGGTTAATTAATTAGTTCAATCAGTAAAAAAGTAGTTGGAAATAAGTATAATATATTAATTTATTAGAACTTTGTAATCTTAAAATTGTACATGAATAATCGTCAATTACGTTGGTTTATTTTAATTATACTATCCTTAGTTTGGGGGAGTTCATTTATATTAATTAAAAAAGCTTTAATAGGGTTTACACCATTTCAGGTGGGTGCATTTAGAATATTAATAACAGCAACATTCTTATTAATTATAGGTTTCAGAAGTATTCTTAAAATTGAAAGATATCATTGGAAATATATTTTAATGACGGCATTATTAGGTTCTTTTTTTCCGGCATTTATGTATGCCTTTGCAATTACCGGAATTGACAGTTCTGTTGCATCTATTTTAAATTCACTTTTGCCACTATTTACTATTATTATTGGTGCTTTAATTTTTGATTTTACTTTTGTTAGAAATCAATTGTATGGTATTATAATTGGATTTGTTGGCACAGGATTATTAATCTTTAAAGGTTCAGAGTTAAATCCAGATCAAAATTATTGGTATGCTTTATTAGCCATTACCTCAACATTAGGTTATTCTTTTAATGTTAATATAATAAAAAAGCATTTGAATGATTTAGATGCTTTAAGTATTACAGCCGGCAACTTTTTATTATTAATTATACCCGCACTAGTAGTTTTAATTTTTACCGGATTTTTTACAACTTTTGAACTAAATGAAAAAACTACCGCATCATTTGGGTATGTAATAATTTTGGCAATTGCCGGGACAGCCTTTGCAAAAGTATTTTTTAACAAATTAATTCAAATTTCATCTCCGGTTTTTTCTTCATCGGTAACCTATTTAATTCCGATAGTTGCCGTAATGTGGGGAATTGCTGATGGCGAAAAATTTGAAACAGTACAATTTATTGCAGCATCTATTATTTTAAGTGGAGTGTATGTTGCTAATAAAAAAAGCGATTGAAATTTCAATCGCTTTTTAAAATGATAAATTAATATTTATTGAAAATCTGTTGTAGTAACACCTTGATTTACTTTAATATCTTTTACAATTAAATCGATTAATTGTGGGCCTACACTCATTTTTAACATATGAGGAAATTTAATACCTTCCACTTCTTTATAATCTGAATATTTGATGACTTGAGTCATTTCTTGTCCGTTTGGCAATTTCTGAGTAGTTACTTCACTTATTTTTAAACCACTTTTAATATCATAATAAACAGTAATATCGGTACCAACTTTAACTACAAAAGCATCATTACCATCAATAGGTTCTACTTTTAATAGTTCCGCTTTTTTAAGATATCCATTTTCTGGAAACGGAAATGAAGTTTCTTTAAGTTTATCTAAAGGTTCGCCTTGAAGTGGCATTTTCTGACCCATTTGCATTGCATATCCTTTTTCACCATCAAAAACTTGTTGATTTATTACATTACCCATCATAGACATCGCCATAGAAAATTTATTAGGAGCCATTTGTTTGGTGGTCATTTGTAAAGTCATTCCCTGAATATTGGCTTCGGCATTGGTAACGATACTTTTAATAGTATTTGCTTTTTCTTTACCGCCAATAGCTTTAAAATAATTATCAAAAACAGTATTGATTGTTACTCCGCTTGGAATCGGTTTAGAAAGTTCGGTTTTCGTAGTTGAATTGCCATAAATATCAAAATAATTAATTTTATAACCCGTTTTTTCTAAGTTAGGAATTACATCTAGCGCTTTGCCGGCAATAACAATACGAGCATTATCTACATTGAAATATTTTTGCGCAACACGTTGAATATCTTCAATAGTTACCGCATTAATTTTCTCTAGATAAGTTTCGTAGAAGTTTTCTGGTAAATTATTTATTTTGATGTTTAAAGCGTAACGCGCAATAGTTGAAGGTTGTTCTAAAGCCATGACAAATTTGCCCATATAACCGGCTTTTACATTTTTTAAAGCTTCTTCGGTTACATTTTCTGTTCTAATACGTTTAATTTCTTTCATCATCTCAACAACAGTACTGTCTGTAACCATATTTCGAACACTAGTTGAAGCCTTAAATGAACCGATATATTTATCATCAGTAACTCTAGATCTGGCTCCATATGTATAGCCACGCGCTTCTCTCAAATTCATGTTTAAGTAACTGTTAAAATCGCCTCCTAAAATTTGATTGGCAACTAAAACTGCATGATAATCTGGGTCGCTCATTTTTAATTGAAAGGTGTTTACAGCAGCTACTTCCGATTGTACTGCATTTGGCATATTGACAAAATTGATTTCAGTTTTAGAAACATTTGCAACCTCAGGCAAATTAGTTGGAGCTATTGTCCCTTTTTTCCAACCATTGAAATGTTTTGTTACTAGTTTTTTTACTTCTTTAAAATTAACATCGCCAACAATAACTAAATAGGCATTGTTTGGTTTGTAATAGGTGTTGTAGAAATTGGTTACATCTTCTAATTTTACATTATTGGCAGTTTCTTGAGAAACAAATTCTCCGTATGCATGGTTTTTTCCATACATCAGAACATTTTGTACTCTTCCAGCAATCGCTGCTACACTTTTTTCATTAGATTTTATCCCGTCTAATAATTTATTGCGCTCTTTATCAAATTCTTCTTGTGAAAATACAGGATTTAAAGCAGCATCGGCCATTAATTCTAGTACTCTAGGAAAATATCTTGAAAGAGCATTTAATCTTGCTCCTGAACTTGAAAAGGATACGTTAGCTCCCAAAAAATCAACCTCTTCATTAAAAGCATTCTTCGATATTTTTTTTGAACCGGATCCTAATAAACTTCCTGTTAAACCGCTTGTTCCAGCTTTTTCTCCTTCAAAAATTGGTGGATTATCAATAGTTAAAGAAGCAGAAACTCTTGGTAATTTATGATTTTCTACAACTAATACTTTTAAACCATTTTTTAATTCAAATGTTTGAGGTTTTCCTAGATTTATTTTAGGTGCCGGTCCTGATTTTGGTTGTTGACTTCTGTCTATTTGTGCTGTTACAGTAATTGATAACAGAAATAATATGATGAGTGAAACTATTTTAGTTTTCATTGATAATAATTTTAATACGTTTAATTATTTTTTTGGTAGATAATCTAAAACCAAACGTTGATTTGGATTCAAATACTTATTGGCCACATCTTTAATTTCTTCTCTAGTAATAGAGTTGTAGATGTCAATTTCATTATTTATGAGATGTATATCTTTATATAACATATAATAATTGGCTAATGAATTAGCAATTCCTTCGACACTTGAATTGGAATTTACAAACTGATTTTCAAATTTATTACGCAATTTTTGAAGCTCTTTTTCTGATATTAATTCAGTTTGTAGTTTTACAACCTCTTCATCCATTTCAGCAACTAAATCACTTAAAGTGTTTTCTCCTAAAGGAAGTGCTAATACAATATAAGCACCATAATCTTCTAAAGAATAATTAAATGCAGCAATTTGTAGTGCTTTTTTCTTTTCATCAACTAATTTTTTATACAACCTTGAGCTTTTTCCATCACTTAAAATAGTAGAAATCATATCTAAAACTCTTGCATCTCTTGTAGTCATTGATGGAGTTCTATATACCGTAAATACAGCTGGAATTTGAATATTAGGATCGCTAAAAGTTGCTTTTATTTCTTCTTCTATTGGAACCTCAACACTCTTTGTGCGAACAACATTTTCACCCCTTGGAATTGGTCCAAAGTATTCTTGAATCATTTTTTTTGTTTTGGCAATATCCAAATCTCCAGCAACTACTAAAACAGCGTTATTAGGAACATAAAACTTTTTATTAAATGCTTGAAATTCTTCTAAAGTTGCTGCATCTAAATGCTCTAATGAGCCAATAACTGTCCATTTATACGGGTGATTTTTAAATAAATGTTTAAAAACTTCAGCTGTCCATTGACCATATGGTGAATTATCAACTCGCAATCTTTTCTCTTCTTTAACAACTTCATTCTGCGTATCAACACCAATCTGGTTAATTACAGGATGTAATAAACGCTCAGACTCCATCCAAAGTCCTAATTCTAAACTATTGGAAGGAAATACTTCGTAATAATAAGTTCTATCTTGAGTTGTATTGGCATTATTAGTTCCGCCATTGGCAGTTACTATTTTAAACCATTCACCACGTGGTATATTATTGGTGCCTTCAAACAATAAATGTTCAAAAAAGTGTGCAAATCCGGTTCTTTCAGGATTTTCATCTTTTGAACCAACATGATACATTACAGAAACAGTTACAACCGGCGCAGTATTATCTTGATGCAGTATAACATGCATGCCATTGTCTAAATCGTATTCTTGATAAGATACTTTTTGTGCTTCGACATTTGTTATTGCTAAAAACAATAATAATGCAGCAATGATAATTTTTTTCATAAATATTTTTTTAAAATTAAGAATGATTAATGATTGTCTCAAATTTAGTAAATTATATTAAAAAAAGGTTTATGCTAAGTTAATTAATACTTATTTAACATTTAACACAAGTGTTTTGGTTTTTGATGAAATTGTCTTATATTTGCACTCATTTTTAAATAAATACAACTAAAACATATGTACGCAATTGTAGAGATAGCAGGGCAACAGTTTAAAGTTACCAAAGACCAGAAAGTTTACGTACATCGTTTACAAGCTGAAGCAGGATCAAAAATTTCTTTTGATAAAGTGCTTTTGATTGATGATAACGGTGCAGTAACTATTGGCGCCCCGGCTATAGAAGGTGCTGAAATTTCAGCTAAAATCTTAGAGCACCTTAAAGGTGACAAAGTAATCGTTTTTAAGAAAAAACGTAGAAAAGGTTACAAAGTTAAAAACGGACACCGTCAGTATTTAACTCAAATCCAAATTGAAGGAATTTCTGCTACTGGAAATGAGAAGAAAGAAGTAGTTTCTACTAAAAAAGCTGCTCCTAAAAAAGTAGAGGAAATAGAAGTAGTTGAAAAAGCAGCAAAAAAACCAGCCGCAAAGAAACCTGCTGCTAAAAAAGCAAAAGAAGAAACCAAATAATTATTAACTGTAAAAATTTTAAATCATGGCTCATAAGAAAGGTGTCGGTAGTTCGAAGAACGGTAGAGAATCAGAATCGAAGCGATTAGGAGTGAAAATTTTTGGTGGACAAGCAGCTATTGCTGGTAATATTATAGTACGCCAACGTGGTACAACTCATCATCCAGGTGAAAATGTATACATGGGGAAAGATCATACATTACACGCTAAAGTAGATGGACTTGTTAAGTTCCAAAAGAAAGTAAACAATAGATCGTATGTTTCTGTTGAACCATTCGAATCATAAAAAATAGATTACTATTATTATAAAACTCTCAAACTTTAGTTTGGGAGTTTTTTGTTTAAAATCTGTACATTTGAATCTATGTCTAGACTCTATAATTTGTTTGTTAATTTTGTCTCAATATTTTTAAAATTGATTGCTTTTTTCAATCCTAAATTAAAATTATTTATGGATGGTGGAAAACAAACATTTTCAATTTTAAAAGACCAAATAAATCCAAATGATAAAGTAATTTGGTTTCATTGTGCCTCTTTGGGAGAATTTGAACAAGGAAGACCAGTTATTGAAAAAGTTAAGCCGATTTATCCAAAACATAAAATAGTACTCTCCTTTTTTTCACCTTCAGGTTATGAAGTGCGTAAAAATTATGAACAAGCAGATGTAGTTGTTTATTTACCTATAGATACTAAAAAAAATGTGCAACAATTTATAGATTATATACACCCTGAAATAGCAGTATTTGTAAAATATGAATTTTGGCCCAATTTGTTAAATCAATTAAAAAAGAAAGAGATTCCAACCATTTTAATTTCTGGAATATTTAGAGAGAATCAAATATTTTTTAAGAAATATGGCATTTGGATGAAAAACAAACTAAAATTATTTACTCATTTTTTTGTACAAGATGATAACTCAAAAAAACTCCTTAACTCTATTGGAATTGAAAATGTTACCATTAGTGGCGATACACGTTTTGATAGAGTTTCTGAAATTGTAAATCAAAACAATCACCTCGATTTTATAGATAAATTTAAGGACAATAAAATCACTTTAGTGGCTGGAAGCACTTGGGCAGATGATGATAAATTGTTAATAAATTATATCAATAATCACTCAACTGAAAATGACAAGTTTATTATTGCTCCACACAACATCAATACAGATTCGATTAAAAAAATACAAAGTGAGCTAAATGTAAAAAGTATTCTTTATTCTAATTATCAGACAATTGAATTAAAAACAGCCCGAGTTTTTGTATTAGATACCATCGGAATTTTAACTAAAGTGTATAGTTATGCAGATATTGCTTATGTTGGCGGTGGATTTACAAACGGAATCCATAATATTTTAGAACCTGCTACATTTGGAATCCCTGTAATGATAGGGCCTAAATACCATAAGTTTAAAGAAGCTACCAATTTAATTGCTACAAGGGGATGTATAGCCGTTACCAATGAACAGGAATTTGTAAAAACCCTAATCAATTTTAGAGATCCGTCCTATAGAAATTCTATTGGAAACAACGCTAAAAGTTTTGTAAAATCTAATATTGGAGCTACAAATTCGATTATTGATTATATGACAAATGTCATAAATAAATAGGGTTTTTATCTTAAATTTGTTATCTAAACCTTTTGATATGCGCGCAAAATTGGATGATTATTTTTCAGTTGTTTTTGAACCAGAGTTAATAGAAGAAGTATTAAAAGTTGGAACTTTAAAACAAATTAAAGCAGGTGAATTGATGATAGATGTTGGCGATGAACTCACACATGTACCTTTATTACTAAACGGAGCTATTAAAATTATCAGAGAAGATTCAAAAGGTGATGAAATTGTTTTATATTATCTAGAGCGTGGAGATACTTGCGCCATTTCATTTGTAAATTGTATTCATCAAAGAAGAAGTATTTTTAGAGGCATTGCCGAAAAAGATTCTGAAGCAGTATTTATTCCTGTTCAGAAGATTGAAGAATGGATGGTTAAATACAAATCTTGGCGTCATTTTGTTGTAGATAGTTATCATTTAAGACTATTAGAGATGGTTGAAGCTATTGAGAGTTTAGCCTTCTTACAAATGGATGATCGGTTATTTAAATATTTGTCAGATAAAGCTAAAATAATGCGTTCAACTATTTTAAATACAACGCATCAAGAATTAGCAGATGATTTAAATACTTCTAGAGTTGTAGTTTCCAGATTGTTAAAACAATTAGAACACGAGAAAAAAATAAAACTCAATAGAAACAAGATTGAAGTAATTGATTTTTAAAATTTAAATCCTGCAAATCAGCAGGATTTTTTAATTTTAGACACTATGGACAATCGGTTTAATAATTCTCAATTAATAAAAAAAGAAGCTAAAAGACTTGGTTTTGAAAGCTGTGGGATTGCAAAAGCTACATTTTTAGAGCAAGAAGCAAAAAATTTTGAAAAATGGATTAAAGATGGTTTTCAAGGTGAAATGAGTTATTTAGAAAATTATTTTGACAAAAGGATGGATCCTCGTTTGTTAGTAGATGATGCTAAATCTGTAATCTCACTTTCATTTAATTATTATCCAGAAGAAAAACAAATAGATAACACTTATAAAATTTCAAAATATGCTTATGGTGAAGATTATCACAAGGTATTAAAAAACAAATTAAAAGAATTATTGTATTTTATACAAACTAATATAGGTGAAGTAAGTGGTAGAGCATTTGTAGATTCTGCTCCAGTAATGGAAAGAGCTTGGGCTCAAAGAAGCGGCCTAGGTTGGATTGGAAAAAATACACTTCTCCTTCAAAAAAAGAAAGGATCTTTTCATTTTTTGGCTGAATTAATAATCGATATAGAATTGGCGTATGACACGCCATTCTCTAATAATTTTTGTGGAAATTGCACAAAATGTATTGATGCTTGTCCAACAAAAGCTATTTCTTCAGAAGGCTATTTAGAAGCCAAAAAGTGCATTTCTTATTTAACTATTGAATTAAAAAAGGAATTGCCAAAAGAATTTCAATTTCAATTTAATGATTGGATTTTTGGATGTGATATTTGTCAAGATGTTTGTCCATGGAATTCATTTTCAACGTTTCATCAAGAAAAATCGTTTTTTTCTAACAATAATGTATTAAAATTTAATAAAAAAGATTGGGAAGAGATTAATGAAGATATTTTTCTGAAGATATTTAAAAAATCACCACTTAAAAGGACTCAATATTCTGGTATTATTCGCAATATTAACTTCATTAAATTGTAGATTTTAAGATAGTTTTAAGATTTTATCAGTTATCTTTGTTAATTCAACAAAATTAAATTTAAATCATGAGTGATAACAAAATTTATAAAGATGCGTTACAATATCACGCAGAGCCAAAACCTGGAAAAATTCAGGTATTGCCAACAAAAAGATATGCCACACAAAGAGATTTAGCTTTAGCTTATTCACCAGGAGTAGCAGCTCCTTGCTTAGAAATCGAAAAAAATCCGGAAGATGCATACAAATACACTTCAAAAGGAAATCTAGTAGCAGTAATTTCTAACGGTACAGCTGTACTTGGTTTAGGAGATATAGGCGCTTTAGCAGGAAAACCTGTAATGGAAGGAAAAGGTTTGTTATTTAAAATATTTGCTGATATAGATGTATTTGATATTGAGGTTGACACTAAAGATGTTGAAACTTTTATTCAAACAGTAAAAGCAATTGCCCCAACTTTTGGAGGAATCAATTTAGAGGATATTAAAGCGCCAGAAGCTTTTGAAATTGAAAGAAGATTGATTGATGAATTAGATATTCCAGTAATGCACGATGATCAGCACGGTACTGCAATTATTTCTGCTGCTGCTTTAAAAAATGCTGTTGAAATTGCTGGAAAAGAAATAGATAAAGTTAAGGTAGTAGTAAACGGCGCGGGATCTTCGGCTATTTCATGCTCTAAATTATATTTGAAATTAGGAGTTAAGTTAGAAAACCTAGTGATGTTAGACAGTAAAGGTGTAATTCGTAAAGATGCACCAAATCTATCATCAGAAAAGGCTGAGTTTGCAACTTCACGTGATTTAAATACGCTGGAAGAGGCTATGAATGGTGCAGATGTATTTATTGGTTTATCAAAAGGAGATGTAGTTTCTGCTGAGATGATTTTATCTATGAGTGACAATCCTATTGTATTTGCTATGGCAAATCCAAATCCTGAAATTGCTTATGATTTAGCAATCAAAACAAGAAAAGATATAATAATGGCTACAGGACGTTCAGACCATCCTAACCAAGTTAATAATGTATTAGGATTTCCTTTTATTTTTAGAGGTGCTTTAGACGTTAGAGCAACCAAAATTAATGAAGAAATGAAAATGGCTGCAGTACACGCTTTAGCCGATTTGGCAAAACAATTAGTTCCAGAGCAAGTAAATATTGCCTACAATGAAAAAAATCTTCAGTTTGGCCGTGAATACATTATTCCAAAACCGTTTGATGCTCGTTTGATTTCTGAAATTCCACCTGCTGTTGCAAAAGCAGCAATGGATTCTGGAGTTGCATTGAAACCAATTACAGATTGGGAAGCTTATAAGGAAGAATTAGCAGATCGTTTAGGTACCGGTAATAAGTTAACTCGTATGTTAATGAACAGAGCCAAAGCTGAACCTAAAAAAGTGATTTTTGCAGAAGCAGACCAACTTAATGTTTTAAAAGCGGCTCAAATTGCTTTTGAAGAAGGATTAGCACATCCAATTTTATTAGGCAACAAAGAAGTTATCATCGAATTAATGAGCGAAATTAACTTTGAGGCTAACTTAAAAATAATTGATCCATTTAGTGATGCTGAAAAGGAACGCAGAGATCGTTTTGCACAAACCTATTGGTTAAAAAGACAACGTAGTGGAATTACATTAATTGATGCACAAAAATTAATGCGTGAGCGTAATTACTTTGCTGCAATGATGGTGAATGAAGCAGAAGCAGATGCTTTAGTAACAGGTTATTCTAGAAGCTATCCAAATGTTGCTAAACCAATGCTAGAGTTAATCGGTAAAGAATCAAATGTTGATAGAATTGCAGCAACTAATATTATGATGACCAAAAGAGGTCCTATTTTCATGTCTGATACAGCATTAAATGTTGATCCAACATCAAATGAATTAGCTGAAATTGCTCTAATGACTGCAAAAACTATGAAAATGTTTGGAATAGAACCCAATATAGCTATGTTATCTTATTCAAATTATGGTTCTGCTAAGTTTGAAAGTTCTCAGAAAGTAGCTCAGGCCGTTGCATATCTACACAAAGAAAAACCAGAACTTACTGTTGATGGTGAAATTCAAGTTGATTTTGCATTGAATCCTGTCATGTTAAAAAATAAATTTCCATTTTCTAAATTAGTTGATAAAAAAGTGAATGGATTAGTTTTTCCAAATTTAGATTCTGCAAATATTTCTTATAAAATAATTAAGGAATTGGAAGGTGTTGAGTCTGTTGGACCAATAGTTATGGGCTTAAAAAAACCTGCTCATATCATTCAATTAGGAGCAACTGTAGATGAAATTGTAAGTGTTGTTTGCGTTGCAGTAGTTGATGCACAAGAAAAACAAAAAAAACAAGGATAAATTTCTTACATTTGGTTTTTAATGAAATAACATGATTTATCATATCATTGGAAAACTTGTAGAGAAAAATCCAACTCATGTGGTTATTGAATCAAATGGCTTAGGCTATTTGATTCATATATCACTGAGCACCTACTCAAAAATTGGTATAGAAGAAAATTTAAAGCTATACACCTATCTTTCCATTAAGGAAGACGCACATACATTATTTGGTTTTTTTGATAAGTCAGAACGGGAAGTTTTTCAATTATTAATTTCTGTTTCTGGTGTTGGACCCTCCACAGCAAGAACCATGTTGTCATCAATGACTGCAGAAGAAGTTCAAAGAGCTATTATGACTGAAGATGTAGCTGCAATTCAAAAGGCAAAAGGAATTGGAGGGAAAACCGCCCAAAGAGTTATCATCGATTTAAAAGATAAAATAGCTAAAACTTGTAATATAGATGAAATCTCACTGGTTTCAAACAATACAGTTAAAGAAGAGACGTTATCAGCATTAGAAGTCTTAGGATTTTCGAGAAAGCAAACTGAAAAAATGATAGATAAATATTTACACGAAAATCCTAATTATACAATAGAATCTTTATTAAAAACAGCTCTTAAAAACCTTTAGCAATTTGAAAAAAGGACTTGTTAAATATAAGTGGGCAGTATTATTGTATTTAATCACAATAATAAGCGCTAATGTATTTTCTCAAATTCTACCTAGACCTATAGATATTTCTAAAGATTCTATAATTGTACCTAAAGACTCATTAAAATTACCTTATACATTTAATAATACAAAAGATGGCAAGTTGTTTTTAACGCCACCATCTAAAAAAGAAATTATATATGATGCAGCACTAAAGCAATATATGATTATCGAAAAAATTGGAAATTATGAAATAAAATATCCGATTTATATGTCTTCTGAAGCGTATAATGAATATACTCAGAAAAAAGAAATGCTATCTTATTTCAAAGATAAAGTCAGCTCTATTGATGGAAAAAGGAAAAATAGTGAAGCACAACAGAAAGATTTATTGCCTTCCTATTATGTGAATTCCAGTTTTTTTGAATCAATATTTGGCGGAAATGTAATTGAAGTAAAACCTCAAGGTTCTATCAACGTTAAAATGGGGATGTTATATCAAAAAGTTGATAATCCTCAAGTTTCAGAAAACAATAGAAAAAGCGTCACTTTTGATTTTGATCAGCAAATTAGTGCAAGTATAGCAGCAAAAGTAGGAACAAGATTAAAAGTGGCTGCTAATTACGATACCCAATCAACTTTTGATTTTCAAAATTTAATTAAACTAGAATATACGCCAACGGAAGATGATATTGTACAAAAAATTGAAGTTGGTAATGTGAGTATGCCTGTTAAAAATTCACTAATTTCAGGTGCACAAAGTTTATTTGGTGTAAAATCAGAATTACAATTTGGGCGTACTTCAGTCTCTGTTGTTCTTTCTGAACAAAAATCACAAACGAGAACAGTTGCAGCTCAAGGCGGTTCAATAATTAATGAATTTGAACTTCATACAACAGATTATGATGACAATAAACACTTTTTTGTTGCTCAATATTTTAGAGATAATTTTAACAATGCACTTGCTAATTTTCCGTTAATTAATAGTGCAGTAAATATCACAAAAATTGAAGTTTGGGTAACCAATAAAACAGCCGTAACACATGATATTAGAAATATAGTTGCATTTGCTGATTTGGCTGAAAATAAAAGTGTTAATATCTTTAATCCCAATGTATTTCCAGTACCTTCAACGCAAGATCCTTCAAATGAGGCCAATAGTTTAATTGGATATTTCACTTCTAATAGTTTGGTAAGAAATGTTTCAACAGTTTCGTCTACACTTTTACCATTAGGAATGCTACAAGGTCGAGATTTTTCTGTGTTAGAAAATGCGAGAAAATTGAGCCCAAATGAATTTAAACTACATCCGCAATTAGGATTTTTATCTTTAAATAGACGTTTAAACGATGGTGATATTCTGGCAGTTGCGTACGAATATACCATTAGCGGAAGTCCGTCCATTTATAAAGTAGGTGAATTAACTTCTGATGGCGTAACAGCACCATCAAGTATAATTGTAAAGTTGCTTAGAAGTGAAATTGTAAACACCTCAGTGCCCATATGGAAATTGATGATGAAAAATATTTATGCATTAGGAACATATCAAATACAACCTGATGGATTTAGGTTTGAACTTTTATATAAAGATGATGCTACAGGAGTTCCTTTAAATGTACTGCAAAATGCTGTTACAAGTGGAATTGCAGACAAAACCTTATTAAATTTATTTAGCCTAGATAGATTAGATAGAAGCTATATTCCAACTCCAAAAGGCGATGGATTCTTTGATTATGTTGAAGGAACTACAATTGATTCTGAAAACGGTTTGGTAATATTTCCAAAAGTTGAACCATTTGGAGCAGATTTAAAAGCAAATTTAACAGCTATTGCTGATGATAAATATGTGTTTAATGAACTTTATACCAAGACAATTTCTGAAGCAAAAAACAATCATCAAGAAAAAGATAAATATTTATTAAAAGGATATTTTAAATCAGAAAGTGCTAGTGGAATTCCGTTAGGCGCATTTAACGTTCCGCAAGGCTCTGTTAAAGTCACCTCAGGTGGTAGATTGCTTGTTGAGGGAATTGATTATGTTGTCGATTATCAAATAGGTCGAGTAAAAATTATCAATCCAAGTTTGGCATCGTCAGATGCGCCAATTCAAGTTTCAGTTGAAAATAACTCAGCTTTTAATTTACAATCAAAACGGTTTTTAGGGATAAATATAGAACATAAGTTTTCAGATAAATTTATAGCCGGAACTACTATTTTAAATCTAAATGAAAAGCCGATTACTCAAAAAGCCATTTTTGGTTATGAGCCCATTAACAATACCATTTTCGGATTGAATGCTAATTACAATACCGAAGTTCCCTTTTTAACAAAACTTGTTAATAAATTACCAAATATTGATACAGATGTACCTTCAAATATATCTGTTAGAGGAGATTTTGCCTATTTAGTTCCTGGTTCTCCAAGAGCTTCAGAATTTGAAGGACAATCGACCTCTTATCTAGAAGATTTTGAAGGAGCAGAAACGCCTTTAGATATTAAAGCTCCGTCGCAATGGTTTTTAGCGAGCACTCCTCAAAAATTTCCAGAGGCATCATTAACAGATGATATACAATATGGAAAAAACAGAGCAAAATTGGCTTGGTATACCATTGATCAATTGTTTTACGGTGGTTCTTTAAAACCTAAGAATATTGATAATATCGAAATGTCAAGAGCGGAAGTTAGAAGAGTTAATTTCACTGAATTATTTCCTCAATTAGATTTAGACATTACACAATCATCTATTGTTAGAACTTTAGATTTAGC
Organism: Flavobacteriaceae bacterium; assembly: GCA_023700885.1. GTDB lineage: Bacteria > Bacteroidota > Bacteroidia > Flavobacteriales > Flavobacteriaceae > JAGXRT01. Next base: position 324 of record JAMPYA010000003.1, on the reverse strand, counting down.
CTATTTTCCTACAGAAAGAGGAAGTTATAATTATGATACAAGCAATCTGAGTAATGGTGTATTTTCTAATCCACAAGACAGATGGGGCGGAATAATGCGTTCTTTAATTACTACTGATTTTGAGCAAGCCAATGTTGAGTATATTCAATTTTGGATGCAAGATCCTTATTATAACAATGCTTATTCTATCAAAGAATCAGAGGGATTACCGCAAGGAGTTAATCCAAATTTGCCAGAAAATCAAGTTGGAGAATTATATTTCAATTTAGGGAATGTTTCAGAAGACATTATCAGAGATGGAAAAAAAATGTACGAAAACGGATT